>CALDSP010000172.1 GCA_937924465.1 uncultured Leptospiraceae bacterium | reverse complement strand
ATTTGTAATTCTAGCATTAGGAAATTCTAAACCTATTTTTTCGCTAAGTTTAAAAACTTTTTGAATTTTCATATCTTGATATACATAACAAATGGAAAATGAATCTTTCAAGTAATCGGAATTTAGTATTACATTTTCTTTAAATAATAAAACTAATCTATGCTGCATATCCTCATTTCTATGAGAAAGACTATACTTTAAATAGTTCATTTTAAACTTACTCAAAAAATTTCTCATTTCTAATAAAAAATCAATGGGGAGGACTTTATTTGTGTAAAAAATAAAATCAATTGTGATAAATGGTTCTCTATTTATAATTTGTTGAATTATTTTTTGAATAGAGTCTTTTTGTTTTTGAGGCTCATCTTCCTCAAACCAAATTGCAGAATGCCTTTCTAAAATGTGAAAATAAGGAAAGCTTTCTTGTTTGGTATTTAATTTATATTTTGACTCTACTAAATGAGGTCTTGGAAATTCATCAATTCTCGTACCTAATGACTCTTCCACCTCTAGTAATGTTTTAGAAATAGAACCTTTCGGAAAACTAGGAGTTTGAATGACTCTATAAGGAGGAGTAGGTAAGTATTCAATTCCTTGAGTTTTGGCTTGGTGTCTCATAGCCGTGCCTGGAAGTAAGGAAAGAGGGAAAACTTGTAAGTAAGCTTCTAGCGCGTAACGTTGAAAAAATAGTATTCCTTCTAAAACATCTTCTGGAGTATCGCCGGGAAGTCCTACAATTAAATCTAAGAGTAAATCAATACCTTCTTCGACCAACATTTTAGAAACTAAAGCTACTTTCTCTGGGTTTCCATAACGCATAACGTTTTTTAATGTTTCTTTGTTTATGGACTGCATACCTATTTCTAGCCTGTAAAAGTTTGCTTGTTTGAGTTTTTTTGCTAAATGAGAATTCATTCCCTCTGCTCTAATCTCTGCAAACATTTTTACTTGTTTATCATAATTGATATCAATTAACAAATCTAAAAGTTCTTCAAAATTTGGTCTATGATTAAAGGTAGGATCTAAAAATACAAATTCCTTAGCTCCCTTTTCTTTTAATTTTATAAAAGTAGTTTTGCATTCTTCTAAAGAATAAGCACGTAACGTATTGCTACTTTTTGGATAAAAACAATAAGTGCACTTAGAACGACAACCGCGAACTGTTTCTAAATAAGTTGAACGCATAGGATCAACTTGAATCCAATTATTTAAATATGGAGAAGGATACTTACTTAAAGGGAAATCTACTTTAGGTTGTGGATTGAAATGAATTTGTTTATTTCTTTTATATCCTAATCCATCAATATTTTGAAAATGATTTCCATCTAAAAAAGCGTCTATAAATTCAACAAATGTATCCTCTGCTTCTCCAACTAAACAATAATCCCAAATTCCATTTTGTAAAAGAAATTCATTATCTGGGCTCACTTCAGGTCCTCCTATTACAATGGTAGTGTTGGGAAGAAGTTCTTTTATTTTTTGGGCTATATGCAAACTTCTCTCTGAATTCCAAAGGTATAAAGATAAACCTAAAATGTTTGGTTCAAGTTGAAGGATGGATTGTATAATTGTTTCGTCACTTCCCAAATCTGTAATTTCAGGAGATACTACATAAATAGGAAGTTTCTTTTTCCCATATAAAGAGTATGCATTTGCAAGAGATGCACTGGCTAAAGGAACATTTCCCGTAGAAGCATAATAAGCAGGAGGTGGAACGGGAAGTTGCAAGAATATTAAACTTTTATTCATAAAAACATTTTGATTTTATGTAGTTACTCTATCCATTAGAATTTATTTTGTTTACAAATGAATTTTTCATATGAAATTTATCCGTGAAATCAAGTTTTAGTTTTAGAATTGATTGGAATTTGTTTAAATATTAAAATTAAAATGTAACGAAAGCATAAAACTTTTTCTTAAATCAAATGAAATTGAGGACTTTAATGGAATGAAAAACTTTGAATTTTTTGAAATTATTCAAGAAGAAAATATTGCTATTGTGTATTTAAATAAACCTGAAAAGCGTAATGCAATGGATTGGAGTTTTTGGAGAGATTTGCCTCTTGTTATAGATTTTATAAACCAGGAGAATTCTATCCATGCTTTTATTATTGCAGGAAAGGGAAAATCATTTTCTACAGGTTTAGATGTAAATGAATTTACAACTCAATTTGAAGAATTTTTAAAACCAAATATTGGAGATGATAGACTTAGATTTTATAGATTCATTAAAGAAATGCAAAGTGGAATCAATGCTATTTACAACTCAAACAAACCTTCTATAGCAGTAGTCCATAAACATTGTATTGGTGGAGCTTTAGATTTAATTTCTGCTTGTGATATTCGCTATTGCACAAAGGACTCTTCTTTTTCTTTAAGAGAAGCTAAAGTAGCTATAGTTGCGGATATGGGTAGCTTAAATAGACTTCCTTCCATTATTGGGCAGGGTTATACTCGTGAGTTAGCACTTACAGGTAAAGATATTTCTGCCGAAGAAGCAAAAGAAATGAGACTTGTAAATCAAGTTTTTGAATCCTTAGATGATGCACTAAACCAAGCTCGTCTAACAGCAAAAGAAATCGCAGAAAATCCTAAAATAGTGATTGAGGGAATTAAAGAAGTCTTAAGATATTCAGAAGGGAAACCACTAGAAGATGGATTAAATTATGTTTGCCTTTGGAACTCTAGTTTTCTAGCATCAAAAGATTTTGAAAAAGCAAAACAGGCATTTCGTAATAAAGTGAGACCCAAATACAACGAGGAATAGGTTGAATTTTTTAAGTCTAACTCGTAAGGCACTTCGTGAGCAAAAAAATGCAAATTACACAAAGGCTTTTAATTTATTTACAAAGGCTTTAGAACTTACAAACGATGTAAAAGTGAAAATTAAAATCCAAGCTCATAAGGGATATTGTTTAGATGCAGTTGGAAATCACTTAGAAGCCGAAGAATTATTTTGCTCTCTTCCCGAGGAATATTCAGAACACCCAGAAAGTTTTTTACAAACAAGTCTTTATTTTACTACAATTGAAAACTTTAATCAAGCTAAACAGTATTTAAGAGATGGAATTCAAAAGTTTCCAGAGTATTTAGAACTTTATTTAACCCTTGCTTTTATTTTAAAAGAGACAGGTAGAAAAAATGAATCCATAGATGTTCTGAAAAAAGCCCTTTTACAAGAAAAGCTTTCTAATGGAAGAGGGGGAATTACCAGAAAAGATATTTGGGTAGAATTAGGAAACTTGTATTTTGAAAGAGGAAATTTTAATTCTTGTATTGCTTGTTTAAAAAAAGCTTTACGGATGGAAGAAGAGTTTTTTTCACATTATGATTTGCTTGCTCTTTGTTATCTAAAATTGAATGACTTAAATCAAGCATTACATTTTGTAAATCTTCATTTAAACCATGTTCATGATACCGATGCAAAAGACTATATTTTAAAAGCAAGGATTCTCTCTCGGATGGGACATTTAGAAGATGCCATGCAACTTTTACAACAAGTTTATGAAATTATGGGAGAGTTGAAATTAAAAAATGAAGAGTTTCGTGACTTTAGCCCTTTAGTTCGTTCAGGATTTTTTGAATCGTTTGAAAACTATGAAATTGAATAAATATTTAAGATCAAGTAGGGTAAAACAATGGAAACAAATCAAAAAAAATTTTCTTCACATGAAGCTGCAACTAAAATTATTCGAGAACATGCAGAAATGATTCGTTTACTAGAATCTTTTCCAAGTGATGTTTCTCAATTAAATAATTGGATAAAAAGAAAGAAACAACTTTTAGATAAAATTTATAAGAGAATTAAAAGAACATGACAAAAATTAAACATGACGCAAAGTTTTATCTTGTATCTAAACTTCCCTTTTTTGCTAATCTTTCTGAAAATGAGATTCAACTTATAGCAAATTCTTGTAGACTAGTAGAATTTGAAAGAAATGAGGTCTTATATATAAAAAATGAGGTAGATAAAAATTTATATATTCTTTTAAGTGGAACCGCTTTAATTTACGATGAAATTGAAGATGAAGGCATTCTAAAGGAAGAGCCTGTAGAGGTGCTCCGAAGAGGAGATATTCTTGGATTAGTGTCCTTTTTAAATAAAGAACCTCGTAGTTTTTTTTGTAGAGCAATTACAGAGTTACGAGCCATTAAATTTGAGCATAACACACTTAGGAAATTAATTGATAAAATTCCTTATCTTGCTTTGCAGTTCTCTTTATTTCTTTCTAAAAGAATTCGAGATTTACGAACCAAAGAAATTTATCATCAACCAAATTCTGTAATTGGTTTTATTTCTTTTTTGAGAGAAGAGAAGTTTCAAGATTTATTAGAGCAATTATACAACAATTTTAAGAATAACACAAAACAAAAAATTAAATATTTTCCTAAGGGATTGGATATTTCAGGTACTCAAAAAAATTCTGAATGTTTGTCCTTTGCAGACTTTAATGAATTAGATGAAACTATCAATAAATTATGCAGAAATTACAACCATGTTCTTATTCCAATTAAATTAGAAGATTTAAAAGCCAATCTACAACTTGAAAAATATTTTGATATAATTTATATATTTACTCATGAAGAAGAAACTCCTTCCGATTTCCGAGACTTTTTTGAAAATGCTGAATATCCCGACTTGTATAAATTATTTTCTATAGGAGTAAATATTAAAACAGAGTTTTTAAAAAATCGTATTCGCATTTTAACAAAAGAGATCATGGGGAATAGAGTGGGTATTTCTTTTGGTGGGGGTGCAGCTCTTGGACTTGCTCAAATTGGAATTATTCAAGTTTTAGAAGAATCTAATATACTTTTAGATGCAATTTCTGGAACAAGCATTGGTGCTGTAATAGGGGGACTTTGGGCAGCTGGGATTAGTGGCAAACAAATGGAAGAGATTTGTTCAGAGTTTGACTCTGCTTTTAAAATGATTAAACTTGTAGACATTTCTGTTCCAAAACAAGGAATTTTAAGTGGTAAGAATGTTTTACAATTTCTAGAAACTCATTTACAAGATATAGCTTTCAACGAATTAAAAATTCCATTTCGAGCTGTTGCCTGTGATATTACAACTAGAACAGAAATAGTTATAAAAACAGGTAAAGTCTCCGAGTCAATTCGGGCGAGTGCAGCTATTCCAGGTGTTTTTGCTCCTATTCAAGTAGAAGATAAAATTTTAGTAGATGGGGGAGTTGTAAATCCTCTACCTGTAAGTGTGTTGAGTGCTGAAGGAATAAAAAAAATTATTGCCATCAATTCAATGCCTTCTTCCAATACCCTAATGAAATCTGACTTATCTCAAAATCCAAACTTTTTTGATATCATGGTAAACAGTCTGTATTCTTTGCAGTATCGTATTGCTAAATATGCAGCAAATGATGCAGATGTTTATATGAATCCAATTTTGCCTAAGTCTTCTCGGTATCAATTCTATAGAGCGAAAGAATTTATTGAGTTGGGCAGACAAACTATGCTAAATTATCTAGATGAAGTAAAAAATTTACTCAAGGAAAACAGTTAAACAATTCAATAAATTTAAAAAATTTTTTATTTATAAGTTAAGCAAGAATCTGAAAGTA
>CALDSP010000171.1 GCA_937924465.1 uncultured Leptospiraceae bacterium | reverse complement strand
ATCTTTCCTTGAAAGTGGATAAAATTTTACAAAGAGAGATTGAACATATTCTCTTACAGGCATTTTATCAATGTATTCCAAGTTTTCTAGTTTTAAGTACTCGGGAATATTGGAGTGGGGACGGATTTTAAAATCATAAATATATTCTGGTTTTCTTTGGGGTTTGTCTTTTAGAAAATAAAGATAAGCGAAATATAAAATTCCCAATAGCAAGAAAGAAATAAAAAGATAAGGAAAACTAGACTTAAAAATTTTTTTTGATAAAAATTTGAACTTGTCTTGCATAATAACCTCTAATAAATAAGAGATATGAACCAATATTACATTGAAAATTTTCTTTTGCTTTGTCTAGTGTTTTTGCTTATATTAAATATTCAATGCAAAAGTAAAAAAACTTCTAATTCTCGGGAACAAATTATATCTTTTTTAATCAATCAATCTTTGACTAATTCCACTGATTCCTGCACTAGTTTTGCAAGCTCTGAAGCAATTTGTGTTTCCTCTCAAACAGAAATTCTTAGAACTTGTTCCGATACTGAAAAATCTCGTTTAAAAAAGTCTATTGAACCAATTGAAAAACAAACAAATGAAGTTTTAGATAAATTTTTTGATTGTTGGAAAAAATGTAACTTGATCTTTAATTCTCAAGAATCAATTTGTTTAGAATCAAAATTTACTAAATTAGAATCTTACAGAGATGCACAAAAAAGTGGACAAAGTTTAGCTTCAAAAAATTGGATTTTGTGTACTAATACTTGCAACCAAGCAGAAGCAGAAGAAACGAAAACGTTAGGTGCAATATTTAAAGGGTGGGCTTATTAAAATGGATAAAGACATATTGATTGAAAAACTCAAAGCAACTTATTTTCCAGAGGAAATAGAAATCAAACTTCCTCTTATTGAAGAGATCAATCGTTTAAAGAAAGAGAAAAATGCAGTACTTTTAGGTCATAACTACATGACACCTGACGTCTTTTTTGGTGTTTCTGATATTGTAGGAGATTCTTTGTATTTAAGTAAAAAAGCAGCAGAAACTACAGCCGATATAATTTTATTCAATGGTGTGCATTTCATGGCAGAGACTGCAAAGATTTTATCTCCAACAAAAAAAGTCCTTATTGCTGATCTCAAAGCTGGTTGTTCTTTAGCAGAAAGCATTACTCGCCAAGATGTTATCAACTTAAAAAAAATTTATCCAGGTGTTCCCGTAATTACCTATGTAAACTGTTCTGCTGAAGTCAAAGCCGAAACTGATATTTGTTGTACCTCTGCCAATGCTGTGCAAATTGTAAACTCTGTAGATTCTGATACTGTTATTTTTCTGCCCGATGAATATCTTGCATCCAACGTAGCAAAGCATACAAATAAGAAACTGATTACTCATCCCGGACGTTGCATGGTGCATGAAATGTATACCAAACAAGACATTGAAGCCATTCGCAGACAATTTGAAGAAGTAGTAGTAATTTCTCATCCAGAATGTAATAGAGAGGTGGTGAATGCCTCTGACTTTTCTGGTTCAACTTCTCAAATGGAAGAATTTATTCGCCGTTCTAGTGCAAAAAATATTATGCTCATTACAGAATGTTCTATGGGAGATAATTTACGTTCTACATTTCCTGAAAGACATTTTGTTTCTACTTGCCAAACTTGTCCACATATGAAAAAAATCACCTTAGAAAAAGTTCGAGATGCTTTGCTTTATGAACAGTATGAAATTTTTTTAGATACAGAGATTATTGAAAAGGCTCAAAAATCAGTCTATAAAATGTTAGAGCTTTCTTTTAAGAAAGGGTAATCTTCAAGATTTTTCAAAGGCTTAAAAATTTTAGCGTGGAGGGTATATGGAGTTTTTATTACCTCATGGCTATTGGAGAGATACTTTCCCTAATCATTTAATTGGAATGGAAAGAGAACTTGAGTTTTTTAGTTTTCAATTTTCGGCAGAGATCATTGTTTATTTGGCGGGTATGGTGGCTCGTCAACTTGATAAAGACTACAAAAAAGATTCCCAAATTTTTTTACTTGAAACCCCTCAAAAAATGGAGGAACTCATTCAACAGCACATTTTATACATAGGACAAAATGCAATTATCGTAACTTATAGTAAGATCAATGCAGAACATTTGGCTTGCAATTTGGCTTTATCGATTGATTCTAATTTTTCAAAAAATTTTGAACTAAAGCAAATAGTTCGACTTTTTCATATTGCTTCTACTTTTTCTTATTACTCTGGAAATCAATTATTAGGTAGTATTTTTAATAGAATTTCTAGGAATTTTTTATATATTCTGAAATTTTTAGAAAGCTATCTTACTAAATTAAATGGAAAACTTCCTGAGTTTACTCCATTATCTAAGAGTATTTGGACACGCTTTGAGAAAGAGAGAAACCTTTCTAAATTATTGGAACATTCTCAAGCCACTGTACAAATCGAAAAACTTATGCAACATCCTTCGAATTAATCCAAATTTTTCTTGCTAAAATCAAGATTTAAAGAAATCTTTATTCTGACTTTAGAGGGCTGCCTTGAATCAATATATCATTTGTGATAGTACTCATATTCTGCGAGATTTAAAACTTTTTTCAGAGCAATTGAACTGTGAATTTATAACTTTTGATGAGGCAATCAACAACTCTCTAAGAATTCAATCTAATAATAAATTTATCAAAACAATCTTTCTTTTAAGTAGAGATACATTTTTATATAAGACTGAAGACATTCGCAAAATTATTCGTAATGTTCCAGAGATCATGTCTCAGTTTATTATTCGAACTTCTCTTGGAGAAAATATATTTGAAAAAGCAGATTTAGATAGAGACTTATACTTTGGAAACATTCCCGAAGACTCCCCTCCTTTTTTTATTGCAAAAAATATTATAAATGCCTTCTCAATTTTACAACACCAAATTGAAAGTTTCGAATACCAGTATAAAGTAAATTTAAGCACAAGTCATATTTCTAAGCTTACCCGAATTGGAATGAGTCTTGCTACAGAAAAAGACTTTACAAAACTTCTAAGAGAAATTCTTTATAGTGCACGTGAGATTTGTGTTGCAGATGCTGGTTCTCTTTATTTGGTTGAGAAAGATGAAGAGGGAAAACCAAAAAATTTACGTTTTAAAATTTCAGCTTTAGATTTAAGTAGCAATGAATTTTTACTCCCCATAAATAAACAAAGCATAGCAGGTTACGTCGCTTACACTGGAAAAGTTTTAAATATTCCCGATGTTTATAATCTTCCACCTGACGTAGAATATAAATTCAATAGTGAGTTTGATAAAACAAAAAATTATTATTCAAAAAGTATGCTTGTGGTCCCAATGAAGAACCATGAAGAGGAAGTGATTGGGGTCATTCAACTCATAAATAAAAAAAAATATTTTCATCAAAAACTTACAATAGAAATGATGAAAGGCTCCGATGTAATGCCTTTTGATAAATATTCTGAAGAATTAGTATTGAGTGTAGCAGGCCAAGCCGCTATTGCTATTCAAAATAATAATTTAATTCAAGATATTGAAAAACTTTTTGAAGGATTTGTAACTGCCTCAGTGAGTGCTATTGAAGCAAGAGATCCTACTACAAGTGGTCATTCTTTTCGTGTAGCCGAGCTAACAGTAGGACTTGCGGAAACTGTAGATAAAATTTCTTACGGAAGGTTTCGAGATGTAAATTTTACAAATGAACAAATCAAAGAAATACGTTATGCGTCATTGCTTCATGATTTTGGAAAAGTGGGAGTTAGAGAAAAGGTTTTAGTGAAAGCAAAAAAATTAGAAAATTATGAAATGGAAATTATTAAATGGCGTTTTAGTTATTTATTAAAATCTTTAGAACAAGAGTTTAGCCAAAAAAAAATAGACTATCTCAAACGAAATGGTTCGATTGGTTTTGCGGATTTTGAAGCGGCATTAAATTTTGAATTTGAAATGGAAAAGAAAAAACTGTCAGATTGGTTTAAGTTAATCGAAAAATGCAATGAGCCAACTGTTTTGGAAGAGTCTAGTTCTCATTTACTAGAAGAGATTTCAAAAGTTCGTTTTTCTTTTTCAGATGGAAAAGAAATGTCTTTAATTAGTCCCAAAGAACTCAATTTTTTATCTATCAAAAAAGGTTCTTTAGATTTTGAAGAGCGAAAAGAAATAGAATCTCACGTTGAACATACTTATCAATTTCTAAGCAAAATTCCATGGACAACCGGCCTCAAAATGGTTCCTAAAATTGCTCATGCTCACCATGAAAAACTCGATGGTTCAGGATATCCTAGAGGATTAGTGGAAAGTGAAATTCCCATTCAATCTAAAATGATGACCATATCTGATATTTTTGATGCTCTCACTGATAGCGATCGGCCCTATAAAAAAGCCGTACCCTTAGAAAGAGCTTTAGATATTCTAAAAATGGAAGTGAAAGACAATCATGTAGACGGGGATTTATTAAATATTTTCATAGAAGCTAAAATTTACGAGAGAGTCTTAAAAAAACAATCCCTTACCTAAAACTCCTTCCTCTATATCAATTAGAGGAAGGAAATTCAAAATAATTACATTCCCGGATTGCCACCACCATCTCCACAACAGTTACTTCTCATGATAAATTGGTCATCTGTTGTGTTTAAAGTTTTGTTCCAGGTTCCTCCATTTCCCACATCAAACCATCTCCAATTGCTCCCATCTCTGAAGCCACTTGCATTTATACGACTCCAAAGAGCACTCACAGGAGTTGCTGCAGAGACCGTGCGAGATAGGGAAGAACAAGTAGAGCCAACGGAAACACTACACCAAGCTCCTGTTTCATCTTGGGCTCTTTGGATACTTCTAAAAAACCAAGTGACTGCCTCTCCATGTTGTTCTCCGTTATTTCTGCAAGCCATAAAGGGACCTCCGGTTACATAACCGTTGTCACAGGTCGCAAGGGTGAGTTTGACGTAGTTGGTTTTTTTATACATATCACCATTTGTATCTCCACCGGGAAGCTGCGTAAGAGCAGAGGTTTTGTACCATTGAACGGGTATATTATTATTGTGGATGTAGTCAACATAAGCTCTTGCAGTCTCTCCTGAGTAATAGCCTTCATAACCTGCCCATCCCGCATCTCCCCAATATGGATCAAGTAAGTCTACTCGACTGGGAACACGGTTTGCAGGAATTTTTCCAGCATCTTTGGCTTTGAGAAGTTTTTGGGTAGCATTTGTAACCATTTGGTTTCCAAGAGAATGTCCTGCAAAGACAATTTCTGTAGGATTGTATCCATTTGGTAGAGAGTCTAAAAATTCTTGTGCTAGTATCATTGCCATACTTGCAGAGCGAATGACATCTCCCATTTTGTCGTTTGCGTCTGGTTCATCCCCAACTACTTCTGAGTAGAATGCCATTTTTCTTGCACCACTTGGAGCCCAAATTTTTCTTTCGGCATTGTAAGGGTGCATGTTATCTTCTTGGGCAAACTTATTCCAATGAAAAATACCTACATTGTAGCCCTTGTTGAGCCAATAGTTTTGCATCCATTCTTTAGCGGTTGTATTAGTTCCAAAACTTGCCTGCCATGTACTTAAATCACTTGCCGCTGTGTAGTGGTTGACTCCTCCTGTTCCATCTGTTTTAAAAGAACCCGCACGGTAGATCATAAGCTCATAGAATCCATTTTTCTGCCAACCATGAGAGTAAACGACAATCTTCGTTTTATTTGTATCAAAATGTTTATGGATAGAGTCTGAAACTTCGTTTTTGTGTCCAGTTTCTCCACTACCAAGCCAAGTGATTCCGTGCTTTTGGTACCATTTTAAGCCATAGAGATGATTCTTTGTGCCATATCCTTCATAACGTTCAGCAACTTCTATAGGAAAACTTCTAAATCCAGTTGGCATATCACTTGTAAAAGATGTGTTGGATACGTTGAAAACTTTAGTGGTTTTGGTTGCATCAAAAGAAGCTACTGTGTCACTTTCAAAGCTTTTTAAAATGTTATTGGCGTCTCGATATTTTTCTCCCCTTGCTTTTACACGAAAACGTACAAGAGTTCTAAAAGCTTTACTATAAAGTTCACCTACTTGAGTGGAAGTATTAATCCCATCGTGAAACGTTTTAGAGTTTATGGTGGCTGTTCCTACATAACTATAGTGGCAGGCCTCTCCTATTTTGCATATGTCATAAGGATTGTCAATTTGATAGTAGGCTCGCCCGGCTATTGCTGAGATTGTTTTCTTAAATGTAGTTCCTCCATTTCCGGTAAACTTACTAGCAGTTGTATAGGGTTCTACATCTATAATTTCTAGTGGTTGCCCTGTGGTAGCACGAAAAGCGGCACATTCTGAAAAATCAGGATCAGACCATGCGGGATGGGAGCTTCCACATTTTAACATGCCAGGAAGTGAATAATTTGTTGACCATGTGATGGATGTGTCTGTATTACCATAAGGATTGTGCTGTTGTGCGTATTGAATACGAAAATACACTTCAGCCCCATTGGCTGCAGTTGAAGTGTTTGTGAAGTAACTTGTTTTTTGTACATCTACTTGGACCACAGGCTCTTGTTTTGTAAAAAGGTAGGGAGTGATTTTGGGTCGATTCCACACGTCCATTCCAGTGAGAGAAAGTTTTGGGTAAACAACATACATGTTTTTTGCGAGATCAAAATTTCCACCATTTGTAATTTCTAATCTTGCTTTGAACCGTTTGGAGTGTCCACCACTATAAGATTTTCCAAAAAGCTGAGAAGAGGGAAGACTTGTAGATATATTTATCTCTCCAGAATTACTAGCAGAAGGACCAAATCTAATCTCTGTTATTGTATAGTCGGTTGGTGCCAAAGGTGAAGTGTTAATTGTTGCTACACTAGGAAGGTCGGCATCGGTGCTAGCTACCTTTAAAGAGCCATTCATGGCTGCATCTGTACCTTTTTTAATATTGAATGTTTCTCCTGAGCCTGGTGTATAAGAAATTTTAACAAGCACATCCTCACTGTATCCTGCATGGGTGGGCTGACCAATTTCATCAGTAGCTATTGTGCTAGTTGCAACGGAGTAAACTAACATACTAAAATTATTTTGATATGCATTGTAGTTGACTTTATATTTTTTATGAGTGATTTGACCTATATTTCCATAGTCATCTACAATGGCTGCTTTTATATTTCGTTCCTGCCCATTTGTAATATTGAGTGTATTACAAGTTGGAGAAGAAGAGGTTGGATTTACAGGATCTGAACTCAAAGTATTTGTAATTTCGCAGCGCATTGTGTAAGAGCTTGGAAGACCAGGCCCAAGAGCTGTAAAATTGACTTGCTGATCCCAATTATATGTATATGGTGTTAGAGTATTTTCTGGAAGTACATTGGAAGTTTGGCTAATGACTACATTTCCACCACTTAAAGGAACTGCTTGAGCTTGAGCTACAATGGAATAAGTATCACCTGAACCATTGAAATATACAGCATAAACAGAATAATAATAAGTAGTGTTGATTGTGAGTCCATTATGGCTAATTTGTGTAGTAGAGGGAGTCCACCATGTGGTAGGAGTAGGTCTAAGTTCCAATCCATTCCCTCCATCGGCAGAACGTTTGGAATCATTTAAACCATTTATGGAATAGTAAACCTCAATTCTTGTAATATATGAATTGCCTCCGGAAAGTCCAATTTGGTTACTTTGGATCCATCCTCCGGCACTCACTGTAAGTGGACTTGGATTGAACGGAGTTGCTGTCGTTTGCGTAGGATTGGACATATTCCCAATGTTATCTATAGCGTAAACAGCAAAATAGTAGTTCGTTCCATTTGTAAGTCCAGTTGCATTGCAAGAATTAGAGCTTGTATTACATATCAAATCTGCACCTGCCGAGTCTTTAGTACAAGAGGGACCCGTAGGACACAAATATACCATTGCAGTTTGTCCACTTGGAAGTGTATTCCAACTTAAGTTAACACTTTGGTTTCCTGCAATTTTGGAAAGCCCTGTAGGTGGATTGATAGTAGTTGGAGAGGGAGTTACACTCCCAACGATTCCATCACTTTCTCGACTGTGGGAAGAATACAAGTGTTTTACCTTATAATAATAAGTTGTGCTAAATGAAACACTAGTATCCTCATAAGTAGTAGTGGAAATAGGACCTTGAGAAAGTAGAGTTGTAAAATTGATTCCATCTAAACTTCTATAAAGGGCATATCCACTGGGAATATTAAAGTGAGAAGTATTTGTCCAAGAAATTTTAACCACTGGAGAGCCTGCAACCGTAAGCCCAAGTACCTGAATACTTTGCGGATCTGTAAAATTCAAAGTAGTAGCATTCACCGTAACTCCAGAGCTTTCTCCATTAGAATAAGTATGACGAATTAAAAAATACCAAGTTTCGTTATCATTTAAACCACTTAGAATATAAGAGTTAGAAGTGGTAGTAGCTAAATTTTCACTTGGATCATCACAAGGAAAAGAAAGTGCTCCTGTAGTGTTGTAACAAATTTCTGTATGAGTGGCATCAGGTTGGTTTGTCCATTGTAAGGTAATGTTTTGATTTCCACCCGTTGCTATCACAAAGCTAGGATTTGGAAACTCTGGCTCCGAGTTAGAAGGAATTACCACTCCTTGGTTGTTTCCCGAATTTGCATTGGGTAGATAACTTGGGGTTTCTACATTTCCGTCTGTTCCTATGGGAAGAAGTGGAAGTCCTTTCTTTGACTTTTTACAGTTTCCAAAAGTCAGAAAACTCAATAACAGAATTAAAATAGTAATCTTCATTTTTTAACCTCCTAATTTTTCAAATCTTAAATTTAAGATTGCTTGGTTTACACTTGTAAGGGCTACAAGAAGTAAAGTACTTGCTATCCATAATCCTTTCCATTGAATAGCAGTGATATAACCAAATAAATTTACAATTGGAATTTTGCCATATAATATAAGTATCCCTGAAACAAAATAAAATAAAACAGATAGAATCACTGCAGTTTTTCCAAAAATAGAATTTCCTCTAATGGATGTAAATACTACAATGACCACATATCCAATGCTAA
>CALDSP010000170.1 GCA_937924465.1 uncultured Leptospiraceae bacterium | reverse complement strand
TTCACTTATTATTATAACTAGATCAAATGGCTGAAATCTTCAATTAAAGATTTTTTTCAAAAAGGGAATTGTCAAAGGAAGGCGGAATTATTATATTTCAAAAATATTACAAGGAGATTTTTATGAAGTTCTATTTGTTATTAGTTTTCGCACTCCCACTATATTCATGGACAAATCACTTTCTTGGGACTTATCTAGCATTAAAAGAGTCTCCAGAACTTGCAAATGCCAAACCAATAAAGGTTGAGAGTTTTCAATCCTTTGTAAATAAACAAGCCTCGGAATTAGAAAAAGTATTGGACTCAATAGAAGAAGAGGCAAAACAAATAGTCCCAAACTATCCACCACGTCCTGACTCTTTACGTTTTCACTCTACAAAGAAAGAAAATCAAGTAGTAGGAGTTTTAAGAGCTCTTAGATTAAATCCTGAAAGTAAATTGAAACTTTTCGTACAGGAAATGCCCGGCACAAAACGTAAAGAAAAAAAACTTGGAGCAACTGAGGTAAGTGTTTATAAAGAAGATAAATTTTTAGATACCTTGCCCATGTTTGAAATCAAAGAAGGAAGCACAGTGACTCCACTTCAAGTAATTGCTACAGCTTCTGACGAACCTGATTATGGGCATGATATTAACATATGGGAAGATAGTGATTCTGAATTTGGTAAGGAATATAAATTTGGTATTTTACCTTTTGGAAATCCTAAGTATCATTATGCAACCCAAGCTCCTTTTCATATGGGATTTTATCATGAGGCTGGAATTATTTATACTTTAGCACCAGACTTTAAAAGAACCTATCCAGAAATACGAATCCATCAATTTACACGTTTAGCAGAGTTCGCTTTTTCTAAGGGGCACGATTATTGGGGGTATAGATTTCTTGGTTGGGCAATGCATTACTTAGAAGATTTAACTCAACCGTATCATTCGACACTCACACCGGGTATTTCTACTTCTGGAGCTTTATGGATTGAGTTTAAATCTATTTTAGGATTTAAAAGTGGGAAAAAGGAAGCTCTTGAACGTTTGAGTGATCGCCACACTGCAATTGAGCATTATCAATATGAGTTTTTAAAAGAGTTGCTCGAAAAAGGAAACCTTTCTCATCCTATGGTTAAGTCTTATCAAGAAGTAAGTTTAGATACAAAATATCCCAGTTTTGATTTTGGCTATCCTAGAAACGTGATTGCTTTTGAATCAAATCAAAAAGCAGAAGAGTTGGATGAAAGAATTGGAAAAAGTAATTATGTTATGGCTTTCAAGGAACCTCTCGTTGATAAAACAACTTTACAGGAGGATGAAGGAAAGGAAAAAGTCAATGAATTTTTAAATCAACTAATGAATTCTTTTGGTTCTCATGCAAGGAACTTTGCTCGTTATTTTATAAATAAAAAATTTACTCAAAAGACTTAAAGATAAAGTTTTACTTAAAAAAGAACCGGACTTACGTCCGGTCAATGGTTGTTAAAAAGAAAGCCTTTAGTTAGATTAGAATTCTTTTGCCTCTTCTATTTCTTCTTCTATGGCGGATTTTTTAACTTTTGGTAATTTTCCATTTAGACTAGGAGAATTGGCAGAAGGTCTATTTAAATTTTCAAATTGTGTTCCATTTCTTGGGGGAAGATCATTGAGGTACAAAATTTGATCTTCTAGTTTGTTTGCAATTTCTGGATTTTGTTCTAAAAAGAGTTTGGCTTGTTCTCGACCTTGTCCAATTTTTTCGCCATTGTAAGAATACCAAGCTCCACTTTTTTGGATGAGTTCATGCTTGACTGCCAAGTCTAAAACAGAACCCTCACGACTTATTCCACTGTGGAAAAAAATGTCAAATTCAGCTTGTTTGAAAGGGGGAGCACATTTGTTTTTTACTACTTTTACACGCACTCTGTTTCCGATGGGCTCTTCTTTATCTTTGAGAGTTTCAATCTTTCGAATATCCAAACGAACACTAGAGTAAAATTTTAAAGCATTTCCACCGGTAGTAGTTTCTGGAGAGCCAAACATGACTCCAATTTTCATTCGGATTTGGTTTATAAAAACAACAATAGTTTTAGATTTGGAAATAGTTCCAGTGAGTTTTCGAAGTGCTTGGCTCATGAGGCGGGCTTGGAGTCCCATGTGGGAGTCTCCCATGTCCCCTTCAATTTCTGCTTTGGGCACAAGAGCGGCCACAGAGTCAATAATGATAATATCAATTGCGTTGCTGCGCACCAAGGACTCACAAATTTCTAGAGCTTCTTCCCCATTGTCTGGTTGGGAAACTAAAAGTTCATCAATATTTACACCTAATTTTTTTGCATAACCCGGATCAAGAGCATGCTCTGCGTCAATGAATGCTGCTACTCCCCCTTGTTTCTGCGCCTGTGCCACAGTAGAGAGCATAAGAGTGGTTTTTCCAGAGGATTCAGGACCAAAAATTTCAATAATTCGTCCTACAGGTAAGCCTCCCGTTCCCAAGGCAATGTCCAAATCCAAAGAACCAGTAGGAATCACTGCTAAGGGTTGAATTTCTTGGTTTCCGCCTAACCTCATAATAGAGCCTTTCCCAAATTGTTTTTCAATTTGAGACATAGCCGACTCAATGGCTTTTCTGCGCTCTTCCATTTTTTCGGAAAGTTCTTTGTCTTCTAGCTTTTCTTCTCGTTTTTTCATGATTA
>CALDSP010000169.1 GCA_937924465.1 uncultured Leptospiraceae bacterium | reverse complement strand
ATACTGAATTTCTTCAAAATATTTATTTATCCCAAAATTCTCAAAGATTGGGATTAAATCCTTTTCAAAAGGAGGAGAATCCTTCTCTTTTAAAGTTTGAACCTCATTTTAAAAAGGCTATTGAGTATGAAAGAATTAAAGAATACAAACAAGCAATCCAAGAACTCAACCAAGCTTTTGCAAATTTAAATCTTAAGCAAATGGATGAAACTTCCCTAAAAGCCGACTTTGTAAACGCTCGTCTTAAAACAAAACTTTATAAAAACGCAGGAGGATTCTTTTTTGATGAAGTGTTAAAAAAATATAAAGAAAGTCCAAATTTTACATTAAAAATTTTAGAAAATATTTTAAAGTTTTGTTATTCCTATGAAGCTTTTGATTGCAATGTATATTATAAAGAATACTTTCAACAAGCTTTAAATCCTCAAATAGACTTGGAACTAAGAAGGCAAAGTTTTTTTGTCTTAAAACATTATCGTTATTTGGCTTTAGGAAAATATAAAAGAATCAATCCCGAATCTTTTAAAAATTTACCTTTTTCTGAATTTGAAGATAAATTTTTATTTTATACCGATTTAATTGCACTTTTGCAGAGACATTTTTATTATTCACAAGCAAACTATTTTTCTGAAAAACTTTTGGAATTGGCTAAAACTTCAAGGGAAAAACAAATTGTCCAAGAAATAGATTTTAATCTCCAAGTACTGATTCATCTTTCTTCTTATGAGCCCAAAAAAGACTTAAAGATAAAAAATATTTACTCTAGTTTGATTTATAAAAATTGGAAAGAATTTTTTATTTTTTTAAATGAGCTTACTTTTCAAAGTGATGAAAATCTTATAGCGGAATATCGTACAAAGCTATTTACAATTTGGAAGAAATTAGAAATTGGGGAACATTATGATCCAACAGAATTAAAACCTCAAAAGACAATTACTGGAAATTCTGTTTTTTATTATTTAGATGATAAAGATAAACTTCTAGTCTTTTATATTCTTTCAAAATCTTTAAACACTCAAAATCTAGATTCTGTAAATTCTATTTTAGATGAGCTAACTCATCCTAAGTCTAAAACTAATTTAAACTTAGCGGCTTATATGACTTTGGTTTATGCAGAGATGTTATTTAATAGACCTGACTTTGTAAATGCTGAAAAATACATTCAGAAATTTGAAAACAATTATGGAGATAAAATAAATTTCGAAGATCTGCAAGATAGATTAAATTTTTTAAAATATAAATTTTCCTTATTTACAGGAAAGCCTGTTTTGATTAGTCCAAGTATTAAAAAATATGATTATTATGAATATTATGAATATTTAAGAGATCTTAATTTAAATAAGAAAGAAGAACAAAAAAGTTCTAAAAAAAATTTAGAGAACATTTACGCTTTCTTTTTCAATATGATAGTTCAAAAAAGGCAAGAAAAATTTAATTCTCGAAACAAAAGGGAATTAAACGATTTTTTATATTTTCTACAAAAATTAGCATATGAAGAAGGAAACACAGAACTCTTTTTAGATTTAGTATTTTTCAAAGACAAAATCAATTCTATTAACGAAAGATTTTACAACAGATCTTTTTATTTAAATGAAATTGGAACCATTTTACCTATCACTAAAAAATTAGTCGAAAAACTTCCAAAGGGGCAAAGACTTGAATTTGTAGTAAACTTAGGAATTGAGACCTTTAGTATTACTTATAAAAATGGACAGTTTACGGGTGAAAAACTTTTTTCAGACAATCGAATTTTTAGAGATAAAATTTATGCTTATTATCAAAATTTGCAAGAAACAGGAAATGCTCTTTTAGAAAAAGAGGGGTTAGAAAAAAATTTAAGAGATGAACTGGTATTTGATAGAAATCAAAAGACCTATCTTTATTTAGGTGGATTTTGGTTTAAAAACCCACTAGAGCTTAAAGAAAACGATAACATTTATTTAATCCAAAGCCCAGAGCAAATGATTCAAAATCCAATTTTATCGGAAAAAAGTTTATTTGCAAAAAATTTTATAGTTAAAAAATATTTATTTCAAAATGGAGAAAACTCTAAACTTTGGAAAAAGTTAGAAGAGTTAGAACTTCCTTCAAAGGGTAAAAATTTAAGTTCTTTAGTTCATCTTATTCAGGAACCTCTTGTTTTTCAAAACTTGGAACAATTTCTACTTGGAAAAATTCCTATCTCACAACTGGATTCTAGCAATAAAAGAGTAGGGGTTTGGATTTTATACAACTCGGGGTTGTTTGAAACCTCTCTTTTAAAAGATGATATCAATTATGCAATTCATCTCTTGGGATATCAATACACAGGAGTCGGGATCTTTAGTATAGGACCACAAATTCAAAGAGTAGGAAATCTTGCTTTTACAAAAGAACTCTTAAAAGAATATGAATTTTATTTAAATCCAAGAAAGCGTTTTGGAAATGCTTTAAATTTTACTAAATCTTTTTATAAGGAGATAGATTGGACAGGATATAGGCTTTACACAAATTGTTTTTTAGTGGATGAGTAGCTTATTTTTTTGTAATGCCTAAAATTGTAATATCGTCTTGAAAAGAGGAATATTCTAAAAACTTTTCTACGTCAGAGATTACGTCTCCTATAATTTGATAAAGAGGTTTTTCAGAAGATCGTAAGATTCTGTTTTTAAATCTTTCTATTCCATATTCTCTGCCATTACTATCAAACTCATCTACAATTCCATCTGTAAATAAAAATAAAGAATCCTTAGATTGAAAGGGAAGTTCTATTTGTTTGTATGTAGATTTGAGTTGAAATCCAACTAAATTTCCTGTGGCTTTTAAAGTAACAATTTCCTTGTTTGAATATAAAAGAAATTGATCAATATGTCCACCTGAAGCAAAAGATAATTTTGAATTTTTATCATGAACATGAACTGCTACACAAGAAAAATATACATCTAAATTTCTGTACTTTGTAGAAATTGCATCATTTAAAAGTTTAATAATCTCTGCTGGTTCTTGGGTTAAAGATTTACAATAAAGATATTCTGCATAAATGAGCATTGTAATTAAAGCTCCTTGTACTCCATGCCCTGTCGCATCAGCTAGAAAAATTTGAAGGTCCCCATTTTTTAATACTTCAATGGAATAAATATCTCCACCTACTTCTGAAAGTGGAACATATTTTATACTTGCAGTATAGTTAGAATCGGAAGAAAGTTTTTGAGAAAACATTCCCATTTGAATTTTTCTAGAAAGGGATAGATCTTTTTTTAGATCACGCAATGTTTGATCTAAAAGTAAATTAGTTTCCTCTACTTTTTTATTTGTAATAACATAATTTTGTATAGTTATAAATAATAAAATATTTATTACCAAAATTGAAATAATGATAGATAAACTTAAATCTAAAAAACGATCTTCAATTCTACCATGTTTGGTGATTAAGTGAGGATATCTGTATTCAAGCCAAA
>CALDSP010000168.1 GCA_937924465.1 uncultured Leptospiraceae bacterium | reverse complement strand
CAAAGAACAAAAAGCAAATCCTCTCCATGAGTCACAAGAATATTTATTATGTAAAGTTTTTCAAAGTAAATCTGAAGAATGCTAACAAAAGAAATTTTTATAAATTCAAACAAAAGGAGAACTTAAAAAATGACTAAAACATTATTCAAAAAAGGTTCATCACAAAAAAATCTTCTAAGAAAGGGTTTAACCAAACAATTATCTTTTTTGGATCGTCACCTAACGCTTTGGATCTTTATTGCTATAGGGATTGGAGTAGCAATTGGATATTTTTTTCCGCAGTTTAAAAATTGGATTAACTCCATGCAAGTAGGTACTACAAATATCCCCATTGCTATTGGACTTATCTTAATGATGTATCCCCCTCTAGCCAAAGTCAAATATGAGAAAATGGGTAAGATCTTTCAAAATAAAGGTTTGCTAAGTATTTCTTTAATTATGAACTGGATCATAGGACCCATTGTTATGTTTGGATTAGCCATTCTATTTCTTCGAAATCATCCCGAAATGATGGTAGGAATCATTCTCGTTGGATTAGCTCGTTGTATTGCAATGGTAATTGTCTGGAATGAACTCGCAGAAGGAGATAGAGAACTAGCAGTTGGAATGGTGGCTTTCAACGCGATTTTCCAAGTCCTTTTTTATGCAGTTTATATTTATCTCTTTATTACTTTGGCTCTCAACTGGCTTGGACTTATGCAAGGTTTAAGTATCTCTATCTCCATGAAAGAATCAGCAGGGACAGTGTTTATTTACTTAGGCATTCCTTTTATAAGTGGAATGATTACTCGTTTTAGTTTAATAAAACTAAAAGGCATAAAATGGTATGAACAAGTTTTTATCCCTAAAATTAGCCGAATTACTTTAGTGGCACTTTTATTTACTATTCTTGTGATGTTCTCCATGCAAGGAAATAAAATCATTGATAGCCCTCAGAATGTTGTAATCGCGACAATTCCTTTGCTTGGTTATTTTAGCATTATGTGGTTTTTAACTTTTTTTATTGTCAAGAAAGTTACAAAGAACAACTACGCACAGACTACCGCAGTTGCCTTTACTGCTGCTTCTAATGATTTCGAATTAGCCATTGCTGTTGCTGTGGGAATTTTTGGAATTGATTCCGGTGCTGCATTTGCTACTGTGATTGGACCATTAGTGGAAGTGCCTTTACTAATTACTTTAGTCAATGTGTCCTTATATTTTAAGGAAAAATATTTTCAGGAGGTTTAAAATGGTAATTAAAATTTTAGGACCAGGTTGTGCTAGGTGTAAAGCAACGCAAGAGATTATAGAAAGAGTAGCGAAAGAATTAAATATAACTCCGACTATTGAAAAAGTAGAGGATATGCAAGAAATTATGAAATACAATATACTTGCTACTCCAGCGGTTGTAATTGATGAAGTAGTAAAGGTAAAGGGGAAGGTTCCTTCAGCCAATGAAATACGAGAACTTTTAGGAGGAAAAAAATAAAGCATCTCAAAAAGATAATTCAAACTACAATCACTTTCACCATTATAACTTTTTTCAGTGAAGCCTTTTGTCCCTGTCACTCAACGCATAGTTTAGAGCAATCTAAACATGGGAACAAAGCCAGGGTAGAACTTGTAAGTAATTATATTTTAATGAAATAAATTTTTAAGGAGAATAATGTATGAATTCTATAAAAGTAATAGAAATTGCTCCAAGTAAAACTTTAGATTTGCTACAAGAAGGAGCACTACTTGTAGATGTACGAGAATGGAGTGAGGTAAACCAAGTGGCGTTTGACGTTTCAAACCTTATGGTTATTCCTTTGAGTGAGTTTGAAGAACGTTACAAGGAAATTCCTAAGGATAGGAACATCATAGTAGGTTGCCGATCAGGACAGAGAAGTTTAAGAGCAACTTACTATTTAATGAATTGCGGGTATGAAAAAGTCATGAATATGCAAGGTGGAATCAATGAATGGATACAACAAGGTTTGCCTGTAAAAATACAAAACTTTACAATGACATTTCAGTCAGCAGCTGGTTGTTGTGGATCAAACACAGAAACCAATACTTCCTGTTGTGATACAAGTGATGACGCATCTTCTTGCTGTTCCCCTTCTAGTGGTGGAGGTTCCTGTTGCGGATGAAAGTTTTTTCATCTAAACATTTCAGCTGGGAGAAGGGTTTTATCAATCACTTGATCAAACACAAAGGGGATTCTTCTAAATAATACATAGAGGAATATTTTTGTAATTCCCGTTTGATTGCAATTTCAATCTAAACAAAGAAGCATACATGCTTTGGTGAGGAGGTTCGTTTTGTTTGATTGGATTCAGAGTTTAGCGGATTGGCTAGTATATAGTTTACTGAAAGTTACTCCTAATTCTCATTTGGGAAGTGCTTTGAATTTTTTTGTATATGATACAATCAAAATTTTAATTTTACTATTTATTGTAACCTTTGTTATGGGAACAGTGAATGCTTATTTTCCAATCGATCGCATTCGTAACTTTCTCTCTCGACACAAACTTTATGGATTCGAATATTTGATTGCATCCGCTTTTGGAGCAATTACTCCGTTTTGTTCATGTTCTTCCGTTCCCCTTTTTATTGGATTTGTAAAAGGGGGAATTCCACTCGGAGTAACATTTGCTTTTTTAGTAACTTCTCCTTTAGTGAATGCAGTGGCTGTAGCCGTTTTCTTAGGAATGTTTGGAACCAAAGCAACAATCATTTATTTGGTAAGTGGAATTTTACTTGGTGTTACAAGTGGCATTATTTTAGGAAAACTTAAGTTAGAATCCCTTCTAACTGATTGGGTAAGAGAAATTTGGGAGAAAGCCGAGGCAGAAAGGGAAACGTTTGAATTAGAAAACAAAACTTTTTTCCAAAGACTTCCCGAAATAGCCCAAGAAGCCTTTGCAATTGTAAAAAGTGTTTTTCTTTATGTAATTGTTGGAATTGGAATTGGAGCAATTATGCATGGTTATGTTCCCGAAGCTTTCTTTGAAAAATACATAGGCAGAGATACTTGGTATTCAGTACCAATTGCTGTAATCTTGGGCGTTCCTATGTATGCCAACGTAACAGGGATTATACCAATTATACAGGTCTTTGTTGATAAAGGAATTCCTATAGGAACTTCACTCGCTTTTATGATGGCTATAGTGGGGCTTTCTATTCCAGAGGCAACTCTTCTAAAGAAAGTGATGACCATGAAGTTAATTGCTATTTTTTTTGGGGTAGTTGCACTTTGTATTATTTTTTCTGGGTATATGTTTAATATCGTTTTGTAAGGAAATTTTTATGAAAATACCAAAGAGCAAACTCAATTAGTTACCATGTTTTTAATGGTTCTTACCATGACCTTCGTTGTGGTTTTTGTATCGACTGCACTCAATCACGGATTTCAAGCTGATTTTTTAAGTAGATGGATGAGAGGATGGGGTGTTGCTTTCGTTATAGCTTTCCCAACTGTGCTTATCATCATGCCATTCATTCGGAAATTTGTAGCTAGTATTACAGAAGACTAAGATGAGGGAACAGGCACACAATCATCCAACTGAAATTCGTAATATCAATAGAGCATTTTTAATTGGGATAGCACTAAATGTCGGTTTTATACTAGTCGAAGCTGGAAGTGGATTTTATTTCAATTCACTTGCATTGCTTTCCGATGCGGGTCACAATCTCACCGATGTGGTCAGTTTGCTTTTAGCGTTATTAGCTTTTCGATTAACAAAAATCAAACCAGATTCTAAATTTACTTATGGTTATCGAAAAACCACAGTTTTGGTTTCTCTTTTGAATTCTATTTTTTTACTTGTAACTGTGGGCGGAATCATTTGGGAAAGTATAGAAAGATTTCAGTCTCCAAAGTCCACAAGTGGTGAATCAATTGCAATCGTTGCCGGCATAGGAATTTTGATTAACGGTTTTACAGCTTGGCTTTTTATCAAAGATAAAGATAAGGACTTAAATCTCAAAGGAGCCTATCTGCACATGGCAGCAGATACTCTGGTTTCAGTGGGAGTTTTATTTACCGGTGTTTTGATTACTTACACAAACTGGCTTTGGCTGGATGCAGTTGTAAGTATTGCAATTGCAATTATAATTTTATTTAGCACAACAGAACTACTAAAAGATAGTTTCCATTTATCTATTGATGCAGTGCCTGAAGGAATTTCAATCCAAGAAATTCAAAACGAAATAGAAAAGACAAAGGAAATATTAGAAGTTCATCATATACATATTTGGGCAATTAGCACAACTGTGAATGCTCTCACAGCTCATATTAAGATTTCAAATGAGCTAGACAAGAAACAAATGATTGCACTAAAAAAAAATCTCAAAGATAAATTATTCCATCATAATATCCAGCATGTAACCTTGGAGTTTGAATTTGAAGAAGAAGTCTGTAGTAATGAGCAAATTTAAAAATTTTTATATTAAAAGTAATACTTCAAAATCAATCTTTCACTCTTTGTCGCGTAACGTAATCAGAATGTTTATGATAAAAATCAAATGGTATTCTTACTTATTATCTCTTGATTTTGCAAATTAAATCATTCAATTTAAAGTTACTTATAAAAAAAGTTTAGTAAAAACGAAGATAAAACTCGGAGGAGAAATTATGAATTTAAAAATAAGAGGAGCGGTCTTTCTTATTATCTTTTCTTTGGGAATAGGAATTTTCTTGTTCAATAACAAAACAGGAAGGCAAATCCCCAACAGAGAATTGATTACTCAGTCGGGTGTATGTCCTCCTTTTTATCTCTACACAGAAAAAGGGGAAATCATTCATCCCATAGAAGGCAGGAATTTAGATAAACCTTACTCTCCTAAACAAACTTGTGGAAAATGCCATGATTATAATAAGATCACGGAAGGGTATCACTTCCAGCAAGGTAAAGATGAAATGGCTACAGGTAAGTTCGCTGAAAGATATCATTGGGTGAGCACACCTGGAAATTATGGTGGGAATTGGTGTTCTCCTGCTCCACTGTATAATTATCTTTCTCCTAAAAAAAACCAATCCGCCCGAAACATGGACATGACTTCCTTTACTTTCATTACAAATGGTTGTGGGAACTGTCATCCGGGTGGAGGCTCGCTTGAGTTTGACAGAGAAGGAAAAAGATATGATGAGCAAATGCTAGCTATGAATTACAAAAATGGGGCAGATAATGATTTTGATGGAGATTACTACCAAGCTCATTGGGAAAAAACAGGAGTCATAGAAGCAGATTGTGCCATGTGCCATCTACCTGAATACGATTTTAAAGAAAGAAATGCCCATTTATCACAATGGAATTTTAAATGGTTGGCAACGGCGGGTTCTGGTTTAGCAAAAGTAGAAGGCTCCATCAAAGATTCTAAACCTGTCACCGTAAAATATGATCTTTCTAAGTTTGATAAAGACGGAAAAATTTCCATGCATTTAGTTCGAGAGCCTCGCAATGAAACCTGTCTTACTTGCCACGCCAAGCCACAATGGAAAAAAAGAGGTGGCTCTTTTACAAATGCAAGTGACGTGCATATTGCCAAAGGACTCAAATGTGTGGACTGTCATGCGGCTGGTTCTATGGCAGTTGATTCACGAATCAAAGGAAAAGAAGTTCATCAATTTGGAAAGGGAGACGACCCATCTGGGAATGTACGAAATGATTTAGACAATACTTTGCGAACATGCCAAAATTGTCATATAGAAGGAAACGGAAATAAAAATGCACCCATTGCCAAACATTCTTGGCTTCCTGGTTTGCACTTAGAAAAATTGGCTTGTCAAACTTGCCATATTCCCATGAGAGACGTTAAATCTGCTCTTGTGCAAGTAAGTGATGTATTGAATCCGGGAGCGAAAATCAGTCCACCTACTAAAAAGATTTGGACTTTCTATGATGAAAACATGAATTATTGGAATCATTACGGAGAACTAAGCATGTTTACTAACAAGGATAAACCTTCCGATCCTTATATTCCCACTTATGGAAAATACAAAGGAAAGATTTTTCCTTTAAATACAGTCCATAGTGCCTGGCCCGGGATTTATGTAGAAGGAAAGAAAGGGCTGGATCAACCTAAAATGAATGACATTTACTCTATGTGGATGATTCATAAACAAGATAATTCCAAGTATCCTGAATTGGCTAAAATCAAAGATGATAATGAAGATAAAATCCCAGAAGTCAATTCTCCAGAGGAAATTGATGCTTTCTTAAACTCAGTAAGGCAATATCTGAAAGATACAAATTACGACCTTACAGGAAAACAGGTTGTATGGGTAAACAACGACCGAATGTATTTCAATAGTAAAGAATACCAAACCCTAGAAAAAGAAATTTATGAAGCCTCTCCTTATGCTTCTGTACACAAATACAGCCACGACATAGCCCCTGCTAGAGCTGCTTTGGGTATCAATGGGTGCACAGATTGTCATTCATTTTCTTCGAATATGTTTTTTCGACCTATTGTAAAATATCCTTTTGGAGAAGATGGAAAACCTATTTATGAACCTCAATACAAACGACTTGGACTGAGTGCTTTTCTTGTAACTATTTCAGTTTTGAGAGAAGAGTATTTGAAGCCTTTGTATTTTACTTTATTTTCTTGTTTAGTATTTGCAGGAATTGTTTCTCTTTTATTGTCCTTAGATTTTTTGAAATCCAAATTTCAATTAGAAGAAAAAACAATTTGGTTAGTTTATACTCTCTTTATAGTTGGTTTGTGTGTTTCTTTACTTTTTCCACAAATTGGGTTTTACGTACTTCCTGAAAGAATTTTACTAGATAAACTTCATTTTTGGATTTCTATCTTAGTTCTTTTGGTAGCAGTCTATTTGATTTTAGAATTCAGAAAAGAAAGTTCTCCCATAAGAGTTAGTTATTGGCTCAGTACTTGGGTGGGGATTGCCATAGTGAGTGGGTTATTAATTTTACTCAAATGGAATGCATTAGAATTTTTCAACAAACTTGGGTATGCATTCTATGATTTTTCAATTCTTGTGTTGACTGCAAGCAGTTTAATACTTATCTTAGAACGACAAAGGAAAGAATTTTCAAACGCAAGGGACATATCTTAGTAGATGATAAGCCTTCACTGGAACAAAGATTTGTAAACAAATCCTTGTTCCTTTATTAACAGAAAAGGTGGGCATCTTGAAGATTGCAGAGAACATTCTTTTGTTTTTAGTTTTGTTTATGAATTCTTTATCTTCAGAAGAAGAGAAAAGTCCTCTTAGGTTTGATCTTTCCATGCGTTATAGAATGGAAGCCTATAATGGTTTCAATGCAAAAAACTATGGAGATAATAGCCCCAAAAGAATAGGAAACTTAAACGATAAACTTTTACTTCAAAGAATCATCGCAGGTTTTACTTATGAACCAAATTCCAAAATCCAAGTGGTAACTCATATCCAAGATTCTCGCGCTTTTGGATGGTCTTTGCGCAATTCTGTTTATCCAGATTTATTTAAAGTAAAAGATCCAAACACAGAAAAGCCTTATTACATAATGAATCCCAATGAAGAATTTTTTGAACTTTATGATGGATTTGTAGATTATAAACCCAATCAAAACTTAGAAATCAAATGGGGACGTCAAAAAATTTCTTATGGAGATTATAGAATCTTTGGTCCGGGTGAGTGGGGGAACACGGGGCGTTGGAATTGGGATGCTTTGAAGGTTTCTTTAAAAAAAGATAAGGATTATGTAGATTTTTTTGCAGGGGGAACTAAAATACATGATCCTAAAAAAACAGCCCTCCCCTTTACTCAAACAGAGTTTTTAGGAGGAGGAATTTATGCTCATATGGACAATAAAGATTTTATACATATTGAACCTTTTTATGCACACAAACAAAGAGGAACAGCAGACTATATAAACAAGCAAGATATGAAAAAGCATTGGGTAGGATTTCGCTTGGTCAATGAAAATCTTTATCATTTTGTTTTAGATTTCAATTATACAAAAGAGTTTGGAGAAGAAAAGTCCAAGAATATTTCTGCTTTTGGTTACTTCCTAAAATTTGGATACCAGTTTTTTACATTTCCCTTGCAACCTATTTTTAGTTTGCGTAAGTCTTATGCTTCCGGTGGGAAGAAGAATGATCCTGAAATCAAAACCTTTGATCCGGCTTACGGGGCACAAGATAAATTCTATGGTTGGATGAATCTTGTTTCATGGTCTAATTTAGATGATAGAGAAATTGTTTTAGAACTCTTTCCTATAAAAGGAATGTGGATTGAAATTAAATACAATCAGTTTTTTATTCCAGCTCCTGAAGATGTAATCTTACTAAAGACAATGAAACTACAAAAAGAAAAAAATTATTTAGGAAGTGAGACAGATGTATATTGCAGATATTCTATAAACGAACATTATCAAATTACTCTTGTAGTGGGAGTTTTTCAGCCGGGAAAACTTCAACCCATAAACGGAGAAAATCCAAGGGATGCTACATGGCTTGCGTTTCAGTTTTTATATACATTGTAAAAATTTTTAATAAGGATGAACTATGAAAAATAATTTTAACCTCCATCATTTTTTGGTACTTTTTACTTCTGCTTTGCTAATAGGTCTCTTTCAACATGATTTTATAGACAAAACCTATCACTCATTTTTGGAAAAAAATCCTAACCTTCTAAAGTTTCGTTTTACCGTGAACGACACCAATTTTTCCAAAGGTCGCATGGGCAATATCCAAGAGATAAATTTAAAAGATCTAGTCAAGTTTCATGGACATGCCTGTGATGGTTTGATTTTGGGAGCATTAGGATTGAAAGAAGGACTTCAGGTTTTATACCCCGATGGAATCATTGATAGAACAAATAATAGGGTTGTAAGTAAGTCTTCACCTTGTTTGACCGATGCCGCTATCTATATAACTGGAGCTAGGTACCAATACAATACGTTTTATGTTAACGACAATTTGGATGGTTTATATATTATTCAAAGAATGGATAATCATAAGGCAGTTTCTGTATCTCTAAAAGAAGGTGTAAAACCTGCAGAAATTACAAGGCTGGGTTTGCTGGCAGATCAAAATAAATTAGCACCTTGTGAACTTGATAAATTAAGAGAATTAGAAGATAATTTTGGGAACCAATTGCTCAATTCAGATCCAAGTAAAATATTTATAATTCAAGAATTAGATAACTTTATTTGGAATCCTTTACTGGATAACAAGTTTATAAAAACTGATATACTAAATAAAAATGTTGTTACTTGTAAATGAATCGAAACTTTAAACTTTTATTGCATAGACGTGATCTTCCAAGCTTACTGATTTTCGTTATTTTAGGTCACTTGCAGATCCTTTTTTCGAATCAATATAAATTCAATCTAAGAATAATAAATCTTTAAATTCTGAATAAAAAATTATTCTAAGTTTTTATTTGAATTGAAATTTGATCTCAATAGTCTAAAAGTTTGATTTAAGAGGTTCTTATGATTTTTCGAATTTTTATTCTTTTTCTTGGACTCTATTTTTATTTACTTTC
>CALDSP010000167.1 GCA_937924465.1 uncultured Leptospiraceae bacterium | reverse complement strand
GCAATCAACTAGATCCAGAGTCTTTAACAAACATAATAGGAGCCTATGAGAAACTCTTCAATCTCACTCGTGATGAATTGCTAAAAGCAAGTGAAACAATTCTTGCATATGAAAAACTTGTTTCTTTATCCAGTAAAGAATTGTTAGAAGCCAAAGAGGAAATTAACGAATTACGCAATCGTGAAAATATTTTAAAGAAAGAAATTATTTCTATTTTCAAAAAGTCAGCAAACGAAGATTCTCTTATACTAGAAAAATTAAAAAAAATACCAGACAATAAATTAGGATTTTATAGTGAAATCTTTTATTTACTAACCAGTCTTAGCTTTTCTGAAGAAGAAGCAGAAAAATACTGGAATGAAATTATAAGACATTCTAAAGAACTCTCTCATAAACTGAATAGACAAATTAGTCTAAGAGTAGCCATGTTGGACTATTTATTACATCAAGAACAATTATTGAAAAGTCCAAAATTGATTGAAATTGATATTTTTGAAGAAATCATAAGAAATTCTGTTGTAGATGAGCTAACAGGTATATTTAATAGAAGATATTTTAACGATAGTCTAACAAGAGAACTTAAACGTTGCAAAAGGTATTCTAAATCTTTATCTTTATTTGTTTTTGACTTAGATAATTTTAAACAGTTCAATGATACTTACGGGCATGTAGCGGGAGATCAAGCCTTACAACTTACAGCTAAAGTACTGTTAAAAAATTTTCGTTCCGAAGATATTATTTGTAGAATTGGAGGAGAGGAGTTTAGTGTTATTCTACCAGAAATAACTCCTAAAGAGGCAATGGTTCCCTGTGAAAGGTTTCAAAAAAGATTAAAAGAAGAGTCTGCAAATCATTGTCCTTGTTTAATTACCATCAGTGGAGGGATAGGGTTTTATCCTAAAGATGGAGAAACTCCCGAAGAATTATACAAAACTACAGATAAATACGCTTATCTTGCAAAGAAATCTGGTAAAGATAAAATTGCATTGACTAATAATCTTTAAAAAATTACTTAATAACCTTTAGTTCATTCATTATAGGAAATAAAAATTTTTTAACTATATTTTTTAATAAACTTTCAAGAAAGCTTATTTGTTGAAAAGATAAAAAAATAGTATACAACTTTTTTAAATTTGATTCTCTTTCCTAATTGAAAGTTTTAAAATCATCTTGGAGAAAGTTATGACTGCAACACCCAAACAAGCAATTGCCAATACAAAAGACATAGATGTAGACATTGAAGAAACAAAAGAATGGCTTGAAGCACTAGATGGAATTATTGCTACTTATGGTTCGGAGAGAGCCAGTTTTATTATAGATAAGCTCATAGAATTTGCAAGAATCAATGGAGTAGTCCAACCTTTTCATGCAGAAACACCCTACATAAACACTATCCCAGTAGAGAAACAAGCTCCTATTTCAGGAGATCAAACGATTGAAAGAAAAATTCGAGCGTATATTCGTTGGAATGCCTTAGCCATGGTTCATCGTGCTAATGAAAATTCCAATGTAGGTGGACATATCTCTTCTTATCAATCTGCGGCTACACTTTACGAAGTAGGCTTTAATCATTTTTGGCATGCACCCTCTGAAAACCATGGTGGAGATTTAATTTTTATCCAAGGACACTGCGCTCCCGGAATTTATGCAAGAGCATTTGTTCAAGGGAGACTTACAGAGGAAAATCTCATCAATTTTCGTCGTGAGGTAGATGGAAAAGGGCTTTCTAGTTATCCACATCCTTGGCTTATGCCCGAGTTTTGGCAGTTTCCTACAGTTTCTATGGGACTTGGTCCTATCATGGCAATTTATCAAGCTAGGTTTATGAAATATTTAGAAGATAGAGAAATTCTAAGGACTGAAGGCAGAAAAGTTTGGGCTTTCTTAGGAGATGGAGAAATAGATGAACCAGAGTCGTTGGGTGCAATTGGAATGGCAGGACGTGAAAAGTTAGATAATTTGATTTTTGTAGTGAACTGCAATTTACAGCGTTTAGATGGACCTGTAAGAGGAAATGGAAGTATTATCCAAGAGTTAGAAAGTGTATTTCGTGGTGCAGGTTGGAATGTAATTAAAGTAATTTGGGGACGGCATTGGGATATCTTATTTGCAAGAGATAAAGAAGGGCATTTAATGAGACGTTTAGGAGAAATTGTAGATGGAGAATACCAAACCTTTCGATCCAAAGATGGTGCTTATATTCGCAAACATGTTTTTAATACTCCCGAACTCCAAGCACTTGTGGCAGATTGGAGTGATGAGGATATATGGAATTTAAATCGTGGAGGGCATGATATTTATAAAGTTTATGCGGCATACCATGAAGCAGTCCATCACAAAGGACAACCCACGGTCATTTTAGCTAAAACTATTAAAGGATATTGGATGGGTAAATCCGGCCAATCTATGAACATTGCTCATCAACAAAAACACATGGATTTAAATGACATAAAGGCTTTTCGCAACCATTTTAAAATTCCCGTACCTGATGAAAAATTAGAAGAAATGCCTTTTGTAACATTTGCAAAAGACTCGGAAGAATGGAAATATTTGCAAAAAATTAAAGAAGAATTAGGAGAACTTCCATTAAGAAGAACCAAAAGCATTTCATTAAAAATTCCAAATCTAGAAGCCTTTTCTACTTTGTTAGAGTCGTCCGGTGAAAAAGAAATGTCTACTACTCAAGCCTTTGTTAGAATACTCAATATTTTATTGAAAGACAAAGAAATTGGAAAACGAATTGTTCCTATAGTTCCCGATGAATCTCGTACATTTGGAATGGAAGGGCTCTTTCGTCAGTATGGAATTTGGAGTCATGTTGGTCAGTTATATACTCCACAAGATAAAGATCAACTTATGTTTTACAAAGAAGATATAAAAGGACAAGTTTTACAAGAAGGGATCAACGAAGCAGGAGCCATGTGTGATTGGATTGCAGCAGCTACTTCTTATTCTACTCATGGCACACCTATGATTCCTTTCTTTATTTTTTATTCTATGTTTGGCTTTCAGCGAATTGGAGATTTATGTTGGGCAGCAGGAGACATGAGAGCTCGTGGTTTTTTAATGGGTGGAACATCGGGCAGAACTACACTGAATGGGGAAGGTTTGCAACATGAAGATGGACATAGCCATATTTTTAGCTCTGTAATTCCAAATTGTATAAGTTATGATCCTACTTTTGCTTATGAGCTTGCAGTGATTCTACAAGATGGGCTCCGTAGAATGTACGTTGAACAGGAAGATGTATATTATTATATTACTGTTATGAATGAAAACTATTTACATCCCCCTATGCCCAAAGGAGTAGAAGAAGACATTTTAAAAGGAATGTATTTATTCTCTAAAAGCAAAAAGGATCAAAACAAGCCACGAGTACAATTACTTGGAAGTGGAACCATATTACGTGAAGTCATCTCAGCCTCTACCTTACTTGAAAATGATTGGGGAGTACTTTCCGATGTTTGGAGTTGCACAAGTTTTACTGAACTTGCTCGCAACTGGAATGATGTTTATCGATACAATACTTTGCATTTTGAGGAAGAACCAAAATTAAGTCATGTAGAAAAATGTCTAAAAGATTTTGAGGGACCTGTTGTAGCCTCTACTGATTACATAAGAATGTTTCCAGAGCAAATCCGACCTGCTATTCAAAATATAGGTAAACGTTATGCGACATTAGGAACAGATGGATTTGGTCGCTCTGATACTCGTGAAAAATTAAGAGAGTTTTTCGAGGTCAATCGTTATTGGGTCACTGTAACTGCTCTTCGACTTCTTGCAGAAGAAGGAAAAATTCCAAGAGATAAAGTGAAACAAGCTATCCAGAAGTATGGAATTGATCCCAATAAACCAAATCCAACCAAAGTTTAAGGAGAGAAAAAATGGCAGAACTTATTGAAATTACAGTCCCTGATATTGGAAATTTTTCCAATGTTCCCATTATAGAAATTCATGTAAAGGAAGGAGATAAAATTGAAAAGGAACAGTCTCTTATAACTCTTGAATCTGAGAAAGCTAGCATGGAAGTTCCTTCTCCTTATGAAGGAATTGTAAAGACTTTAAAAGTCAAAGTAGGTGATACTGTTTCTATGGGCAGTCCTATCTTAGTTTTAGAGACAATCAATGTAGCAGCTACAACACCTCCACAAAAAACTGAAATTGTAGTAACAACAACAGAGCAAACAACAAAAGAGTCGTTTGCAAAAAAAGAAATACCATCTCCTAAAATCCAAACTTTATCTTCCTCACCTTCTATTTCTTCTCTTTCAGTCAAAAGCCATGCTAGTCCTTCTGTAAGAAAGTTTGCAAGAGAACTAGGAGTTGACATTCAATTAGTAAAAGGCACGGGACCTAAAGGAAGAATTACATTTGAAGATGTAAAACAATTTGTAAAAGGGGTCGTATTGGGAGCTCATCAAACAGACGCAGGAATAAAAGGAATTGGACTCAATTTACTACCTTGGCCAACTATAGATTTCACAAAGTTTGGAGACATTGAACGTAGACCTCTTACAAGAATACAAAAAATTTCTTCTGCAAATCTTGCCCGCAATTGGGTAATGATCCCAGCTGTTACTTATCATGAAGATGCTGACATTACAGAATTAGAAGAGTTTAGAAAAAAAATTAATAAAGAAACCAAAGATGGAATAAAAATAACAATGCTTTCTTTTATTATAAAAGCTTGTGTAGTAGCTCTTAAAAAATTTCCAGAATTCAATAGTTCTTTAGATGGAGAAGAACTCATTTTAAAGAAATATTACAACATAGGCTTTGCAGCAGATACTCCAAATGGTTTGGTTGTTCCAGTTCTAAAAAATGCAGACAAAAAAGGAATATTAGAAATTGCTAAAGAACTATCTGAACTTGCCAATTTAGCTAGAGAAGGTAAATTAAAAACTGAACAAATGCAAGGAGCAAGTTTTACCATTTCCTCGTTGGGTGGAATAGGAGGAACATATTTTTCTCCTATCATCAACGCGCCAGAAGTTGCAATCTTAGGAGTGAGCCGTGCAAGTATAAAACCAGTTTGGAATGGGAAAGAATTTATTCCAAGGCTTATTTTACCTCTTTCTTTAACAGCTGACCATCGTGTTATAGATGGAGCAATTGGCACGCGCTTTAATTTATACATTGCGGAATTACTTTCCGATTACAGAAAGGTGGTATTATAATGAACCAAGAAATCAAAATTCCAGACTTAGGAAATTTTAAAGATGTCCCTATTATAGAAGTTTTTGTAAAAGAGGGAGATATAATTACAAAGGATATGCCTCTTTTAACTTTAGAATCAGACAAAGCAAGTATGGAAGTTCCAAGTGAAGTAGAGGGAAAAATTTTGTCGCTTAACGTAAAAGTAGGAGATAAGGTCAGCACAGGAACAATAATTGGAACAGTAGAAGTTACTACAAAAGAAACAACAAATGTCGTTCACGAAAAAGTAGAGAAAATTACAAAACCTATCCCAACTACAATAACATTCAACAAAGCAGATCATGAATGTGAAATGTTAGTTCTCGGAGCAGGACCTGGAGGATATAGTGCCGCATTTAGAAGTGCCGATCTTGGAATGAAAACCATTCTAGTAGAACGTTTCCCAACTTTAGGTGGTGTATGTTTAAACGTTGGGTGCATACCATCTAAGGCTTTGTTACATGCTGCTTTTATTATAGATGAGGCTAGGTCTTTTTCTTCACATGGAATAGTATTTGAAGAGCCAAAAGTTGATTTAGAAAAACTTAGAGAATTCAAAAGTAAAGTAGTTGGAAAACTTACAAGCGGACTAAACTCCATGGCAAAAGCACGTAACGTAAAAGTTGTGCGTGGAGTTGGAAAGTTTCTTGATGAACATTACTTAGAAGTAGAATTAACAGAAGGAACAGGAAAAACTCTAACTGGTAAAAAAGAAATTATTTACTTTGAAAAAGCAATCATAGCCGCAGGAAGTGAACCAGTCAGTCTACCATTTATTCCTAAAGATCCTCGAATTGTAGATAGTACAGGAGCACTTGAGTTGCCCTTTATTCCCAAAAAAATGCTTGTCATTGGTGGAGGAATCATTGGTTTAGAAATGGCTACTGTCTATAGTACGTTAGGTGCTAAGGTAGATATTGTAGAACTTCTGGATGGACTTATGCTTGGAGCCGATAGAGACCTCGTCAAAGTTTGGGAAAAGAAAAATTCTCATAGATTTGAAAAAGTCATGCTAAAAACTAAAGCTTCTAAATTAGAGGTTAGTTCTGAAAAAATTTTAGTTACTTTTGAAGGTGAGAATACACCCAATGAATCACAAAGTTATGATTTGGTTTTAGTAGCTGTAGGGCGCATTCCAAATGGAAAGAAAATTGGCGCAGAAAACTTGGGAATTCAAGTCAACGAACGTGGCTTTATTCAAGTAGACAAACAAATGCGCACAAATAAGCCTCATATTTTCGCTATTGGAGATATTATAGGAAATCCTATGTTAGCTCACAAAGCTGTTCATGAAGGTCATGTTGCAGCAGAAGCAGCTTTTGGACTTAAGTCTTATTTTGATGCCTTGCAAATTCCCTCTGTAGCTTATACAGACCCAGAAGTAGCATGGGCTGGACTTACAGAAGAAGAATGTAAAAAACAAAACATCTCATATAAAAAAGCAGTCTTTCCTTGGGCGGCAAGTGGAAGAGCAATTGCAAATTCACGTGACGAAGGATTTACAAAACTCATCTATGATGAAGAAACCCATCGCATAATAGGTGGAGGAATTGTAGGAACAAATGCAGGGGATCTCATAGGAGAAATTTGCTTAGCTATAGAGATGGGTGCAGATATAGTGGACGTTGGGCGAACAATACATCCACATCCTACTTTGTGTGAATCAGTTGGTCTTGCCGCTGAAGTTGGAGAAGGAATTTGTACTGACCTCATGCCACAGAAAAAAAATAAAGCCTAATTTATTTAGGCTTTATTTTCTTAAGAAAGAAATTTTTTGCTTTTCAAAAAGTCTATTTTAAAACATTTTATTTCAACGTCTATGAAAAAAATTTTTTTATCTTTTTTTGTTTTTATATTCTCATCCAATAGTTGTACAAAATTATCTACAAAAGTTCCACCTGTTGCAAGTGCTGGAATTTTAGATTTAAGAGAATGGGATTTTTCTGTAGATGGAATTATAAAATTAGATGGAGAATGGGAATTTTATTGGAATGAACTTATAGAATCTAGCCCAAGTCCAGAATCTAAAAAAGAATTCGTCATGGTTCCTTCTGTTTGGAATAACACAGTAGAAGGTATCAATCCTCAAAAAGCATTTGGATATTCTTCTTACAAACTCAACATTAAAATCAATTCAAATCAAAAAGAATTCCTTTATTTACATATGCAAGATTTTGGCACAGCAGGGGTAGTGTATGTAAATAGTCACAAACTTTTACAAAATGGTCATTTGGGAAAGACCATGGAAACCTCTATTCCGCAGTATTTACCTAAGTATGCACGTATTCCAGAACAATTAGAAAACTTAGAAGTGATTGTAGAAATTTCTAACTTTCACCATCATAAAGGAGGATTTTGGGAATCTCTTCGTCTTGGAACAGAAAGTAGTATTATTGAATTTTCTAAACAAAGAGGACATACCGACTTTTTTATTTTAGGAAGTATTCTTATTATGGGGATTTACCATTTTGGCATATACTTTTTACGAAGAAAAGATATTGCTGCATTTTATTTTGGATTATTCTGCATGTCAATTTCTCTTCGAACTGCTACAACAGGAGAAAGAATTTTATTCCAATATTATCCCACTATTAACTGGGAATTTGGAAATAAATTAGAATACCTTTCTCTTTACTTAGCAGTACCTTTGTTTTATCAATTCTTAAGGAGCATATTTCCAATTGAATTTCCAAAATCATTAGCTCAAGTTTCTTTTGGATTTCATGGCTTTCTATTTCTTATTGTAGTTTTTACCCCTGCTTTTATTTAC
>CALDSP010000166.1 GCA_937924465.1 uncultured Leptospiraceae bacterium | reverse complement strand
CTTATTATTTTGTATTTTAAAAACCTTAGAGAAGTTAGAAATAAACTCAGGATCAATATTGTGAGTAATGACAAAAAAAGTTTTGTAATGTAACTTTGTTTCCTTTTTTAATAAATTTAAAGCAATTTGAATTGACTGAGTATCTAATGCATCTAATGGTTCATCTAAGAAAATAAGACTTGCACCAGAAAAAAGAGAACGACAAAGTAAGACTTTTTGTAATTGACCACCACTGCATTCGGATATAAGAGAGTTTAAAATTTTTGTAATTTCTAAGGCTTCTAAAAGCTCATATTCTAAACGACTAAACTGTTGTTTACGAAAAAAAGATCTTGCAGTTCTTGGTTGTAAGATTACATCTTTTACTTTTAAAGGAAAGCTAAAGTTTATATTTTTAAACTGAGGAACTAAAGAAAGTTTTATATCTTTTCTTATGTAAATATTTCCAGAAATTTTTGGAATTAAGCCAGTCCATGTTTTAATAAGTGTGCTTTTTCCAGAACCATTGGCTCCAAGCAAAGCTATCATTTCTGCTTCATGTAAAGCTAAGTTTACACTTGATAAAACAGGTTGCGATTTTTTATAACCTACACAAAGTTCCTTGAGTTCAGAAATTAAGTTCATTGGTTCTTTTTTGTTTTTTCTAAGGCTTCTCGAATGAGTCTAAGGCTTTCGCGAATTGTATCTTCATAAGTGTTAATCCCTTCCCAAGCCCCAATAGATTCTGGAACTGTTACAATCACACTCCCCGAAACCTTAGAAGCTACATACTCTGCATAAGTCCGATTGTGATAAACACTTATTAAAATCACTCTTGTTTTCTCCGCAGACATTTTTCTTATGACTTGCTCTAAATAGCGAGTGGAAGGGGGAACACCCGGTCTTTCTTCTAAAGTCAAATTTGCTGTGAATTTAAAACGATTAGCTAAATAAACAAATTGATCATGAAAGACAGCTACTTTAGTTCCAAAATAAGGTTCAAATTTTTTCATTTCTTCTTTAATAAGTTGAATCATAGAAGTTTTGAATTCTTTAAAATTGCTTTCGTAAAATTCTGCATTTTCGGGATCTACTCTAAGCAAAGCACCTAAAATATTGGATCCCATTTGCACAGCATTGACAGGATCTAACCAATAATGTGGATTTCCATAAATATGCATATCTCCCATAGAACGATCTAACATGATTGTTGGCTCACCTAAAATTTTTACTCCAACGGAGGTGTCACAAAATCCTGGTTGTCCTTTTTGGATTTTTATGTTTCGAGACTGCTGGAGTAAAAGTGGAACCCAACCAATTTCTAAATCTAACCCAATCATACAAAAAATATCCGCTTGGTTGAGTTTCACCAAAAAGTCAGGACGTGTCATGACAAAGTGAGGATCATCCACCCCACGAATCATAGCATAAGAGTCAATTCTTTCTCTTCCAATTCTATCAGCAATGTATTTTATGTTTGGATGACTTGCTACAAATTTTAGTTTGGCTTGCAAACTTATTGTGAATAACAAAAAGAAACAAATGATATACTTCATAAAATCTCCAATCAATTTAAATTCAAAATTTCAATACACATGCGCGGGATGAGAACCTAATATTGCCACCCCTTGGATATAATAACGATTGTCAAATTTTTCTGGATTGTCTTTGTCAGCGTAATTTACAATAAACATCCTTTCGTAAGTAGCTCTAACATAAGCAAATTCAGATGTATGCAAAGTGATTTGAAATACATTTGAGGTCGTAGAATTTTGTACATTATATCCATTTCCATCTTTAATATTTTTATCCGTAAAGTAATCAAAGCGATACCCAACTGACCAAAGTTGATGAAATTTGTAATTTACAAAAAAATAATACCCCCACTGCGTTTCTCTTGGTGGAGCTTTTATACTAGAAGTTTCAAAGTTCCATTCTTTGGGATAAGTTTCCGTATTATACCATACTTCAGTCATTACCATAAGTTCTCGTAAATTGGAACGATTCCATCTTAAAACAGCATCAAAGCCATAAAGAAATCTTTCATTTCGACGATCTTGAGAGGGTTCATAGCGAATCCCAGTAAAACCAAATTGAGTTCCCCAATTGTCTCCAAAATAGTAAAAATTTTTCAAATGAGCATATAGAAGTGGATTATTCTTTCGAATTCCTGCAGAGTGTGCATGTCCCCATTTTTTTCCATTGGTTGCTCCAACTACAAGTTCTTGAGTGATAAAACTCCAAGGTAAAAGAATACTCAATTCAGCCCCTGTATCAAAAATGGATTCCCAATCAAGAAAACGTCTGTGAACATAAGGAGACTCTGTGAAAGGTCTATCATGAGAATGAATTCGATTAATTCTTCCAATATCCAAAAACATCATCCCAGCTTTTAAAGAGGTATTGAAAGGTAGGAAAGGAAATTGAATCCATGCCTCATGCACTTCATAAAAGTATTTCCCATCTTCACCGTGAGCCGCACCTAAAAAGTAACCTCTTACCCATTGATCCACTGCTCCGTTAAATCCAAACTCTGCTGTACGAACATCTAATTGATTTTCTGTAGTACGAGGTTTGTTTCTATCATAAATTCCCACAAGATCCATAGCAGCAAAAATATCCATCATAAGATTTTGCGCTGAACGGTTGAGTTGATTTTGTGTTTGAATGGGAGATACAAATCCTCTTGAATCTTCAAATCCTTTTTGTTTTCTTTCTATTTCTTTGAGATCTTTCTCTAATTCATCTTCCCAACTTCCATTTTGAGATTTGGACGTTGTGCGAGTACTTGAGGGAACAGACTTGATTTCTTCAATTTCTAATTCGTAATCTTCTTTTTGTGTATCTTGTACTATCTTCTTTTTGGGAAACTCTTTCTTTTCTTGTGATAAAAGTGGAATAAAGAAAATAAAAAGAAAGAAAGAATATTTAAACATAAATCTCTCCAAAAAGCATTCCTTTACAGGAATGCTTTAAAACTTTTTAATAAAGGGGAAAAAATTGAATAGAACCAGAGGTTCCAATTTTGCCTTGAGAAACTACAATTTTCTGTAATACCACCTTATTTAAGACAAACCCAATTCCGTTTCCTTGTTTTTGGGAATTGATATCTTCTTCATCAAATTCATAGTTTCCTCTCTCAGCAGGAGTGAGTGCAGAGCATGCCTTACTCCATCCAAACATATGAGAGCCAGCTCCTTCTTCATGAATTTCTAAACATAAGGTTTTAAATTGATTTACTGGACTTGAAATAGTAGTTGAAAATGCACTTTCAGTAGTTCCCTCTAAATATTTAATTTGACTTGGAGTAATCCGAAAAGTAGGACCACTGGCAGTTACATTTGTAGTATTTACAGAAGCATTTCCAGTAACATCTAAGTAACCATCTGAAGCAGTAAGTTTATAAGTCACCTCAATGTTTACTTTTCCATCCTTGCTAAAAGCTCTTTGAGAAACCAATCTGGCTCCTTGGCTTTTTCCTACTAATCCACTCTCATTTATGTTTTCTAGTCCAATTTGAGCAAATCCTACAGAGCCCACGTTAGACGCTGTACAATTAGAATTAGAAAAATTGAATTCTATTCGGTTTGTTTCATCAATGCTTGGCAAAGAGACTTCTGTACAATTTCCAGACTGCAACAGAAGTAAAGCCGCTATCTGAGAACGTTGTTTTTCAGAGTTAGATTGTTTCTTTTCTTGACAAGCAACAAAAGAGATAAGCGTTAAAATAGTAAATATGTAAAGTTTCATAGAACCTCCAATCACCATGTTTTATAAATGCAACTATGTTGCAAGTATTTTTTTCATAGATTACTAAGTTTTCTCAGAATTGATCTCTAGTTTTACAAAATTCAAATTTTAAAATAGAGTTTGATCTTCAAAGAGCTTGATATATATTTCCTAGAATAATAAAGAGTTTACGGTTTTGTTTTTATGGCTAGAAATCGATACAAAGAAGGACTCAATAAAAATACATAAAACACTCAGTTTAATTTAGGGAAAATATATTTCCAAAACAAAAAAATATTAAAAAGTGACTCAATGTGAGAAACAATTTTTGTAAAAGTTCTTGTGTTCATAAAATAAAAGTTTTAAATAGTCTTATTTTTCTTCTTACTTTTTT
>CALDSP010000165.1 GCA_937924465.1 uncultured Leptospiraceae bacterium | reverse complement strand
TATCTTGTCTAGAAAAAAATAAAATTGAACCAAGAATATAAAAATTATTTAATAGAACTATGTTTTTGAAAAATCTTTCTTTAACTCAAAAAAGTAATTTATTTGCAAATGCTATAATTCTCATCTTTTTTAGTATATTTTCATTGAGCATGTACTTCCTACAAAAAAAGGCACTATTTGAAATTATGGAAGCCTTTGCAGAAAGTACAAGTCAAATTTTTTTAAAATCCATTCCTACTGAAAAAGTAAAAGTTCTTTCTCAAAAAGAAGATAGAGAAACCTATTTTGAATTATTACCAATCCTTGATGCATTGGGAGAGCTAAGTGATTATGCTCCAGCTGTTTATTTCGTATTTGCCAATGAAAAAGATAAAAACACAGCAATTTCTATGATTTCCTCTAAAAATGTAAGAGAAACCGATTATGATTATGGACTCCCTTACAGTATGAGTGAGACTTATGCAAAAGCTTTTTTTGAAGCTAAAGAAAAAAAAAGAATTGCTATGACTGAAGTTTATACAGATGAATTCGGCTCCTGGATTACTTTCTTAAAACCATTCTACGATTCAGAAAACAATATGATTGCTATTTTTGGATATGATGTAGATGCAAAATTTGTTTTAGAAGCAAATTATAGACTTATCATAATGAATATTACAATTTCTTTTATAATGCTTGGATTATTTTCTATACTCAACTTTCTTTTTTTTAAAAGAGTCTTAAGTCCTATCAAAGAAATTCAATCTCATTTAGAAATTATATCAAAGGGGAACCTAGGACATACTCTAACTAAAAGGAAAAATGATGAATTAGGTCAACTAATAGACAGAATAAATCAAATGAACCAAAACCTTAAAACCTTAGTTGAAAAAGTAAAAGCTTCATCGCATAACGTTATTCAACTTATTTCTGAATTAGTTTCTCAAGTAGAGCAAAAGCAAACTAGTTTACAAGAAACAAAAACAAAGAGCTTAGAAATTATAAACGTTATAGAAGAACAGAAACAAGCAATTCATTTAATGACTAATAAAATAGAATCATTTAGGACTAAAATAGAAAATTGGTCAAAACATATAAACATTATACATAACCACATAACGAACATAAATGAGTTTTCTAAAAAGGGAGAATCTTATCTTATTACTTACGTTCAAAAAAATGAAGATATTCAATTAAAAAATGAAAAAAATATTCAAAATATGACTCTTTTTATTGATAAACTCTCTCAAATCAACGAAATCTTGGAAGCAATTAAAGAAATTGCAAGTAGGACTAATCTCCTTTCTTTGAATGCATCCATAGAAGCAGCCCGAGCAGGAGAGGAGGGACGAGGATTTGGAGTGGTAGCAAGAGAGGTTGGAAAACTATCTGATGAATCTCAAATTTATGTAGATAATATAAATAAAATTGTTCACGGAATTCAAAATGAATCTAAACAAATTTTAGAAGATTTTCTATTAAATACAAAAGAAATTCAAAATTCTAAAGAGACATTGTACTCATTAAAAGATCAGTTTGGTGAGGTAGAAAAAAACGCGAACGAGTTATTTCACAGTTTTGATGAATTACAGAACGATTTTTATAAATTAAAAGATGATTCCAATGAACTCAAGAATGATACTTTCAAGATTATTCATTTTAGTGAATCTTCACAAGTTACATCTAAACTAATAGGAGAGAGAATAGAGAAACTCAATGAAATTTTTGAATTAGATCTTAAATATTTATCTAATTTAAATAAATTACAAAAAGAATTAAAAGAAGTAACAAGTTATTTTAAAGTTTAAGAGTAAACAACATCTAAGTTGTTCACTCTTTTTCTAAATTAAATAAAATTTGTAACTGCTCCATCAGTTGCAGATTTCACTAAATGAGCATATTTCGCTAGTACTCCTGTTTTATAGCGTGGTTCTGGTTGTTTCCATTTTAAAAGTCTTGCTTTAATTTCTTCTTCACTTAGTTTTACTTCTAGTACGTTTTTGGTAGAATCAATAGTTACAATGTCTCCATTTTGAACAATTGCAATTGGTCCTCCTACAAATGCTTCTGGAGCAACATGCCCAACTACAAGTCCATGCGTCCCCCCACTAAAACGCCCATCGGTTAAAAGTCCTACTTCTTCTCCCAATCCTTTTCCAACAATGGCAGAGGTCACAGCTAACATTTCCCTCATTCCCGGACCTCCTTTTGGTCCTTCATACCGAATAATTACAACATCTCCCTTTTGGATTTTATCGTTCATAATTGCTTCAAAACATTCTTCCTCTGAATCAAAAACTTTAGCTGGTCCCGTGATTGAAAATCGTTTTAATCCCGTAATTTTTGCCACAGCACCTTCAGGAGCTAAATTTCCTCGCAATATGACCAAAGGACCAGAGGGATGAAGTGGATTTTCGATGGGGCGCACAATTACCTGCTCTCTTGCTAAGTCTTGCACTTTGGAAAGATTCTCCGCCATGGTCTCCCCAGTTACGGTAAGCACATCTCCGTGCAAAAGACCCTTAGCAAGAAGATATTTCATAACTGCATGCACTCCCCCCACTTTGTCTAAATCGATCATTACATATTTTCCAGCAGGTTTTAAATCTGCAAGATGCGGAGTGCTTTTACTAATTCTATCAAAGTCGTCAAGCGTCAGATTCACTCCTGCTTCTTTAGCAATTGCAATCAAATGAAGAATTGCATTTGTTGAGCCACCCAAAACAAGAACAACACGAATTGCATTTTCAAATGCTTTTTTTGTGAGAATTTTTCTTGGAGTAATATTTTTTTCTATGAGTTTGTAAATTGTTTTTCCTGATAAATAACAATCATTTTCTTTACGTGAACTTACAGCTGGCATAGAGGCTGAACCTGTAAGACTCATTCCAAGAGCTTCAATAGCACTAGACATAGTATTTGCAGTGTACATTCCTCCACAACTCCCAGCGCCCGGACATGCATTCTGCTCAATACGAATAAACTCCTCACGATTAATTTTCCCTGCATGAAACTTTCCAACTGCTTCAAAAATAGAAACAATATCTACGTCCACTCCATCGCAAGAACCCGGCATAATTGTTCCACCATAAATAAAAATAGAAGGAATATCCATTCGAGCAAGAGCCATTAAACAACCCGGCATATTCTTATCACATCCACCAATTGTAACCAAACCATCAAAACGCATGGCTCCACTTACGGTTTCAATAGAATCCGCAATTACTTCTCTAGATGGCAAAGAAAAATGCATTCCTTCATGTCCCATAGAAATTCCGTCGGAAACAGTAATTGTTCCAAAAATCTGCGCAACTCCACCACCAGCCCGAACCCCTTCTTTAACTTTCTCTGCCAATTTGTTTATATGTGAGTTGCATGGAGTAACCTCACTCCAAGTAGACGCAATTCCAATCATTGGTTTTTTAAAGTCTTCATCTACAAATCCAACAGCTCGGAGCATAGCACGGTTAGGTGCTCGATTGTCTCCCTCTGTAGTCATGGAACTTCTGTGTTTTAAATTGCTCATTTGATTCTCCTTTCTTGTCATGTCCTATGAAAAAGTTTTTTAGTCGATTCACTTTCTAAAGTATTACTTTCTTAAAAATTAGTCTTTTGATTTTATAAATAAATAAATTTTTTCACTACTCCCTTGTTTAGAAAATACGAATTCTTTATTTCTAGTTTGCACTTCCCTATAAAGTTTTGGGGAGTGGATAAGTTTAGAATGAACTTGCATAAAGTCTAGTGAGGATTGTACTATAAAAATTCCCCCTGCTTCTTGTAGAGCCCTTGCCTCTGCAGAATGAAAAATTTTTGGACCACAAAGAATTGGTAAACCAAAAAAAGCTGGTTCAATTACGTTATGCACTCGATTATGAATGGCTCCTCCTACATAAGCGTAAAAACCTTTTTCATAAGCATAAGCTAAAATTCCTAACTTATCAAATAAAACAAGATCTTGCACGTTTTCAAAATTTAACTTCGAATATAGCTCAAAATTCAGTTTATATTTTTGTAATTGAGTTTGAGTTTGGAATAAATTCTTTTCATCTATTATATGAGGAAAAATCCAAATATTAAAACAGAGATCGAACCCAGGGAGTTTGTGAGCAAACACAGGCAGAATCCTTTGAAAAAATAATTCCTAAATACAAAATTGGAATTTGTGCAGATTCTCGGTTTGATTCTGTAATTCAAAAAATTAA
>CALDSP010000164.1 GCA_937924465.1 uncultured Leptospiraceae bacterium | reverse complement strand
AGCCATTTGATCTAGTTATAATAATAAGTGAAAGGTTTTTTATTTGCGTTTTATAAAGTATTCTTTTTAAAAACAGGTTTTACACATCCATTCACTTTTTTTAAATAAAATCTTTTGAAAAAACTTAAAATAGAATTTATCAAAGTATTGTATAAACTTAGAATTGCACGTAACGTCCATTTTTTTTAGCTTATGTGTATGTTTGAAATTTGAAATTTTTACTTTTCTACTTTGTTCTTTTGAAATAAAATTTTCATATAAAAACAAAATCTTACATTATAATTCGCTTCCTGTTAAATAATAACTATAAGCCGCAGAAACATCATCTCGTGTGAGTTCAGAATAATGAGAAAGAATCTCATCTATAGTGAATCCTTTTTCTATGTCTTCTGCAATCATAGAAACTAAAACTTCAGTTCCCTTGATATAAGGTTGACTGTCGAATTTTTTTGGATCGCTTATAATTCTACTACTCATACATATTCCACCTTTTTACAATCTCATTTTTAGACATGTTTACTTTTCAAGTTTTTTTCATAATTTTTAATTTTTTATTATTAAGTGTTTTAACTAGAGAAAACTAGTTATTATAATACTTTTAAATAGTTTGAAATAGCTATTTTTAAAAAGATCCCAAATTATTTCGTTTGATTGTATGTTATATTCTAAACCTTACAAAACGATTTTACCATTTTAAAAAATTTGGAAATTTTTAATAACTATGATTTCATTAAAGTAAATAAAACCAAATCCTAAAAATTGATTATATGAAATATCTTTACAAAATCAAAGTAAGTTGTAAATAAGAAAAATGAAGTATAGAATTTTCTTATTCAGTATTCTTTTTGCCCTATCTTGCAATCTCTTTTTTAAGTATTGAAAAAATAATAAAAATCGTGACCTTGCTTTGGCTGGGTTCATAATCAATTCTCAAACAACCCAACAAGGAAAATGCTCTAGCCCACCTTGTATGCGTTTTATTTTGTATGTAGATTCCAATGCTTTACGAACTGACAATTTCGGAAATCCCGCCACCATTAAGACTGGAAATGCTGCTCAACATCCTAAATTCAAAAAAATTGCTACACATTACTACGAACTTACGCAAAATCATTACGTTGCTCTTGGAAATGGAAAGATTTTGTACCTTGCCCCAGAGGTTACTACAGGAGGAGCAACAGCAATTGATAACTCAAAACAAATTCCTATTGTACCGGGAAATGAAGCCATTTCTCATAACCTTAGAGATATTCCTTCTGGAACCCACGAATACCTTAGAATCTCAGTAAGCTATCAAGAGTATGATGTAGATTATCGCCTTACTATCCACGCTCCTACTTATCTTAACAATTATATTTATGAAGGGGTAGGTAGAATTGCCTCTTTTGTTGGTTTCAACACATATATAACAGAGTTAAGCTTTGAAGGTTTTTCAGATAAGATTCCTGTAAACTCTAATCAAAGACAAGGATTTTGGGCTTGGATTACAAATATTGAAATTCCATCATACAATTACAAGGCTACTCATACTCAAACTGGAATTTCTCCCGAAGGTGCAACTACCGTAGTAAATCCTATAGCTTCCACCTCACCCATACCACTGAATTCTTGTGTTGTTACTGCTAAATTTGAACCTCCCTTAGTCATTACAGGACAAGAAAACTCTGATATAAAAGTAAAAGTCACTTTTTCTATTAACAATAGTTTTGAATGGGAAGATTCTAATGGAAACGGAAAATGGGATATTAGTTCCACTGGCGCGGAAAAAGTTGTAGATATGGGACTTCGTGGAATGAGTGTACAAGTAGAAAAATAAAACTTAAGTTAAAAAAAAATCATCAAACTCAAATTATACTTCATAATCCAAATAAGGAGAAAGCCATTTTTCTATTTCTTTCATGCTCATATTTTTACGTCTTGCATAATCTTCTACTTGATCTTTTCCAATCTTACCCACAGCAAAGTAACGAGACTCAGGATGCGAAAAATACAATCCACTCACTGAACTTGGAGGATACATAGCAAAGTTTTCCGTAAGAGAAATACCTATATTTTTTTCAACTTCTAATAAATCAAATAAAGTTCGCTTTTCTGTATGATCGGGACAAGCAGGATAACCATGAGCGGGTCGAATTCCTCTATATTTTTCTTTAATTAAATCCTCATGAGTCAAGTTTTCTTCTTTTCCATATCCCCATTCTATACGAATTAGTTTATGCATGTATTCTGCGAAAGCCTCTGCTAATCTGTCACCCAACGCTTTAACCATTATAGAATTATAATCATCATTTTTGGATTCATAGTATTTGGCAAGTTCCTCTACTTCGTGCCCACTTGTAACAACAAATCCCCCTACATAATCTAAAACGCCACTAGACAAAGGAGCTATAAAATCAGAAAGAGAATACTCGGGTTCATCTCCCTTTGGAACTTGTTGACGGAGCATGTGAAAAATTGTTTTGATTTTTGTTTTTGTTTCATCTTGGTATAAAATAATACTATCATCTTCTGTGGAATTAGCAGGATAAAAAGCAACCACTCCAAGAGGTTGGAATCTTTTATTTTTTATAATGTTTTCTAAGAGTTTATTTGCATCTCTAAAGAGTTCCTTAGCTTGGTTTCCTATATTCGGATCTTCTAATATATTTGGATAACGCCCCTTGAGTTCCCATGAATGAAAAAAGGGAGACCAATCAATATATTCACTTAAAATCTCAGGAGTAATTTCTTTATAAACACGAATTCCTAAAAAACTAGGTTTAGGTGGTAGATAAGTACTCCAGTTTAGTTTTAACTTTTTTTCTCTTGCTTCCTGTAAACTAAGCATTTGTCGTTCACTCTTTCTGTTATAATGGGCATTTCGAAGTCTCTCTTGGTCAATTTTTATTTTATCAATAAATTCATCTTTGAGCTGATCACTCAATAAAGAATTTACAACATTTACTACACGAGATGCATCTAATACATGAACAACAGGTTTGTCGTACGCGGGAGCAATCTTGACAGCGGTATGAGCTGGACTTGTAGTAGCTCCTCCAATTAAAAGTGGAATTTGAAAACCTTCTCTTTTCATTTCTTTAGCTACATGTACCATTTCATCTAAAGAAGGAGTAATTAAACCAGAAAGTCCAATTACACTTACATTGTGCTTTTTAGCTTCTTCCAAAATTTTTTCACAGGGCACCATTACACCTAAATCAATGACTTCATAATTATTACAAGCAAGCACCACTCCTACAATGTTTTTTCCTATATCGTGAACGTCACCTTTGACGGTTGCGATTAAAAATTTTTCCTGCTTAGAATTTTGATTTTTTTGTTTTTCTTGCTCCATAAAGGGAAGTAAATAAGCCACTGCTTTTTTCATTACACGAGCACTTTTAACTACTTGGGGAAGAAACATTTTTCCCTCACCAAACAAATCTCCTACAATTCGCATTCCATCCATAAGAGGTCCTTCAATTAAATCTAAAGGCTTAGAATATTTCTTTCTTGCCTCTTCTACATCTTCCTCAATGTATTCCACAATTCCTTTCACCAAAGCATACTTGAGGCGTTCTTCTACTGACTCTTTTCTCCATTCAATTTCTTTTCCTTCTGTTTGAGTTTCTTCCTTTTTGTATTTTTCTGCAAATGCAATGAGTCTTTCGGTGGCATCGGGGCGTCTGTTTAGCAAAACATCTTCTACATGTTCTAATAAATCTTTTGGAATTTCTTCATATACCTCAAGCATTCCCGCATTTACAATTCCCATATCTAGTCCAGCTTGGATTGCATGATACAAAAAAGCAGAATGCATTGCCTCACGAACTGGATTGTTTCCACGAAAGGAAAAAGAAATATTGCTTACACCACCACTTACTTTTACACCCGGACATAGCTTTTTAATTTCACGAGTGGCTTCAATGAAGTTTACAGCATAATTGTTGTGTTCTTCAATTCCAGTGGCAACGGTTAAGATATTGGGATCAAAAATAATATCACAGGGAGGAAAATTGAGTTTTTGTGTTAGTAAATCATAAGCACGTTTACAAATACGCACCTTATCTTCTTTAGTAGCGGCTTGCCCATTTTCATCAAAAGCCATTACAACAACAGCCGCACCATATTTTTGAATCTTGCTAGCTTGTTCTAAAAACTTTTCTTCTCCCTCTTTTAAAGAAATAGAGTTTACAATAGGCTTTCCTTGGATACATTTTAAACCTGTTTCAATTACACTCCACTTGGAACTATCAATCATAAATGGCACTCGGGCAATTTCGGGCTCTGCCGCTATAAGATTTAAAAACTTAGTCATAGAGCCTTCCCCATCCAAAAGAGCTTCGTCAAAGTTAATATCAATGATATTGGCACCTGACTCCACTTGTTGCAAAGCTATTTGCACAGCTTCTTCAAATTTATTTTCTAAAATCAATTTTTTAAACTTAGGGGAACCTGTTACATTGGTTCTTTCTCCAATCATGATAAACCCTTTCTCAGGAGTAAGGTTGAGTGGCTCTAGTCCAGAAAGCCTAGTATATTCATCTTTTTTAGTTTTTTTACGAGGTGGTAAATTTTTTACACTTTCTGCAATTGCTTTTATGTGAAAAGGAGTTGTACCACAGCATCCCCCTACAATGTTAAGCCAACCGTTTTCAGCAAAATCTTTAAGCTCTGCACTAATTTCTTCGGGAGTTTCATCGTACTCACCAAACGCGTTGGGTAGTCCTGCATTGGGATAACAACTTATGTAAGTTTCAGAAATTTCTGAAAGTTCTGCAATATAAGGACGCATATCTTTTGCACCTAACGCACAGTTAATACCAACACTTAAAGGTTTTGCATGGCGAATAGAATTATAAAAAGCACTTATAGTTTGACCCGAAAGTGTACGTCCTGAAGCATCTGTAATAGTAACAGAGATCATAAGAGGAATCTTAAAACCTAAGTTTTCAAAAAGTTCTTGGATTGCATAAATACAAGCCTTAGCGTTCAACGTATCAATAATGGTTTCCATTAGTAGAATATCTACCCCAGCATTTACTAAAGCTTCTGCTTGTTCATAAAAAACTTTTACAAGTTCATCGAATGTTACATTTCGAAACTCAGGTCTGTTTACGTCAGGTGACAAGGAAGCAGTTCGATTAGTTGGACCAATAGAGCCTGCTATAAAAATAGGATGATTAGGATAGAGTTCTTGAAATTTGAGTTTAGCACGTTTTGCAATACTCACTGCATGATAATTTAAATCTTTTACAATATATTCTAGTTTATAATCGGACTGACTTATGGCATTTGCATTGAAAGAATTTGTTTCTAAAATATTGGCACCTGCTTCTAAAAATTTTAAATGAATTTCTTCAATAATTTCAGGTTGAGTAATACAAAGTAAATCATTGTTTCCTTTTAAAGGATGAAGATGATCTTTGAATTGCGCTCCCCTATAATCTTCCTCACTAAGCTTATAGCTTTGAATCATGGTTCCCATTGCTCCATCTAAGATGAGGATTTGTTTTTCAAGAAGTTCTTCTAATTCAAACTGTATTTGAGATTCTGCTTTGTTTTGTAATACAATCATGTTTCACCTTTTATTCTTTTGTTGGATCTACACAACGTGAGCCTTTTAATGCACGTTTCTTGATTTCAATCATAGGATATTTAGGAGACTCTTCTTTGTTGATTTGAATCCATTTTCTTTCTTCTCCAGCTAATTCATAATCAGGAAAGATTGCCTCTACTGGACATTCAGGCACACAGGCATTGCAATCAATACAAACCTCTGGATCAATATATAACATATCAGGTCCCTCACGAAAAGCTTGTACAGGACAAACCACCGCACAGGACGTATACTTACAATCTAAACAATTTTGAGTAACAACGTAAGCCATTTTGTTTTCCTCTTTAGGACAGTTTTTGAAAGGTGAATTTTTAGTTAATTTATTTTTATATTGAAGAAAACAGACTTTTAAGCTGAATGTTCAAAGATTTTAAAATGAAAAATTTATTTAAAAAAACATCTCAAATTTTGAAAAAAGTTTCACAAGAATAGAACTTGAACGAAACACTAGCAAAGGAATAATTTTATTTGCTAAAGATTACTTAGAATTTTGAAAGAACATTGGGTTAGAAAGTATAACCCCACTCAAACTATAAATTGTAACTCTTCCATAAATATCATCTGGTTTTAATTCATATTCAGCTGTTTGACTATCTAAAATTGACTTTAGTACAGTTCCATTTTTTCCTATAAATTCTAAACGAAAAAACTTTTCTTCACTTCTAACAACTATCTTATTGTTTTGAAAAAAAATCTTTGGAACTTTTGGATCGGGACTTGTTCTATAAAACTTTTTCACACAATAAAAATCTCCACTTTTTAAAGCATTTAAAATACTCTCAGAATCAGTATTTTGAGCACTGAGAACTACATATCGAAGTAGTGCCTCCCCTTCTCTTCCTCTTTGCAAAAATAAGTTTTGAATTAAATTCTTAAAAAAAGATTGGTTTAAATTTTTTGTATAAGATTCTGGAAGATAATGCAAATCATCTGAAGCCATACAATGCACTCTCTTACCATTACTTAAGAGAGTATCCCAAAATTCTATTATATCTCCAAAAGGAGATAGGACTTCTATAGCATCATAATTCCAAAGTTTCATGAGATCTTCTATGGAAAACGCGGAATATAATTTAGGGTGATTAATGACTACATAGCCACCTTTTTGCTTTATAAAATTTATAGCAAATTGAATATTTCCCAAAAAAGAAATAAAAAAATTATTTGGAGCAATTTCATTTATTCCCAAAGCTAAAAGATGTCTTTTGCGTATGCAACTTCCCCACTCATAAGCAGATAAAGTATTTTCTTGAATACTACTGGGTATTGTAATTTGATTATAGTCGGAAATAGAAATTATATCATATCCATTTTGTTTATATACGTCAATAATATCTCTAGTGCTGTGACGTTCGGGTGTATAAAAGACTTCATCAGAATGCAAATGAAAGGATGCTTTTTTATATGTGTGCTTTTCTATGGTAGAATAAGGATTTTTGTATTCTTGCGTTCTAAAACTACTAGACTGATAATATCTGAAAGTATAACTAAATTGATTAAAAGCCAGAAATAAGAATGTATAAAAAAAGATCCTCATATAAATCTCATGGATAAATTCTCTTTCCATAAGAAATAAATAATAATTGATTTGAAATGTCAAATTACTATACTAGAAATGAAATAAAATGAATATTAAAAATAGGAAATAAAAGTAACAATGCAATTTAACTTTTATCTTAAATTTATTTCTCTTGTAATTTATGTAATAATAAACCTTTTGTTTTTTAATCATTCTTATCTTTATGATCAAGACGAAGCAGCTTATGCAGGTTTTGCAAGAAACATGATTCAAACAAATGATTTTGTTGTAATGGATTTTCCTTTTTCAGAACCTCATCGAAAACCACCACTTCATTTTTGGATTACTTGTTTTGCTTTTAAAATTTTTGGAGAAAGTGAATTTAGTTTAAGACTTTTTCCAAGTGTATGGATTTTTTTGACTTGTCTTTTAACTTACTTGTTTTCCAAGAAATTATATAATCCTAAAATAGGAATCTTATCTTTTTTTATTCTATCTTGCTCCTTATATTTTCCATTAAATGGAAAACTGGCACTTGTAGATGGACTTTTAACTTTTCTACAATTTAGTGCATTATACCTTCTTTATCTTCATTTCTTTGAAAATCATTCTTACGCTAAA
>CALDSP010000163.1 GCA_937924465.1 uncultured Leptospiraceae bacterium | reverse complement strand
TTGAAACTTTTCAAAACTTACTTTTTTACGAAGAATAGAAAGCTCAATAGGAATTTGACTTGGGATAGTATCCAGTTCTATATCATCAATCCAAACTGTAAAATCGTCTTCAAAGATTTTTTTAAAAGCTAATTCATTTTTAAAAGTCTTAGTTTGTTTATATCCTCTTCTATAAGATTCTAAAGAAAATTTTCTACTTACTTTTGGCAGTATATAATTTTCATAGCCTGTTCCTTTACAATGAGTTTTTCCATTTATAGAAACCAAACTAAGTCCAGAGTAAATAATTTTTTTAGCTCCCAATTCTTTGGCTATTGTTTTTGCCATTCCCGCTAAGTTTAAAGAAGGATTTTCTAAAATTGGTAAATCTGAAAAAAAATAAGTTTGTAAAATTTGATCCAGAGGAAAAGTTGTTAGAAATAAATATTTTTTGAATTTCCTAAAAAAAATCTCCCGATTTCCTCCAAGCCAAGTCATAAAAATCATATTCTCGGAAATATTATTTTTTAAATGAAAAATCGTTCCTCTTCCAGAATCTATACTTAAAATAGCATTTGGATAAATTTTTTCAGAAATTAAAAAAGAAGCTGAAGTATCGGAACTAATTAGAAAAAATTTATTTCTAAACTTTTTTAATAAAGGGATCTGTGTTTCTAAAATAGGACTTGCTCCGCAAAATAAAACATATTGATTAGTTAAAACTTTCTTAGTAAAATCTAAAAAATGTGCATTTCCTGTTTCTAAACATTCAAAGTTTAAGAAGAAATTTCTTAACCAAAGATTTAAAAAATAAGTTTGAGTAAACTGATTTATATTTTTTTTTGATAAATGTTGTTGTAAAGAAGAATACTCCTCTGGAAATTTATTTTTATAATACGGAAGTGAAACTATATTCCAATTTAAATTAGAAGGAAGTTCGTTTATGTTAGAAATAATTTGAATTGTAATTTTTTTGGATTCAAACTTATTCTGAAGAGTTTTAATTTTTTTTTTACTATTTCATGTTCCAAAGAACCACCCTTTGGCTCCCATGCATAAAGTAACTTACATTCAAATTCAGTTTCTGAGAGAACCTCTAAAAAATAACCTAGACCAACCCCAAACAAAAATAAAAACTCAGAACTAAAAGAAACTTTCTCCAAATTTCGTTTAGCCTCTACCATAGGATCGTAATTAGAGTGAACAAATTGATCTTCTAAATCTAGAAGATTTAGAAACCCTTTCTTTCCCTTTACAATTTTAAAAATAGAATTCAGTCTTCTTCCTCGTCATCATACTCGTCATAGTCGTCAAATTCATCATCCCCATCTTTGAAGCTAGGTTTTTTTTCTTCCTCTATAATTTCTTCTTCCTCGGAATCATCTACAACTAAAGGTGAACTAGATTTAGAAAAGAGTCTCTCTGCTTTTTTGTATGGAGTGTCAGACATACTTGCTTGTTTTAATAGTTCTTTTCTCTGTTCTGGTGTAAAATAATCATACTTCACTAAACCTTCTGAAAGAACATACATAGCCTGAATAGCAACTTTTCGAGATTTTAATTTTTTTGGTATGTTGGGAATTTTATCAATTTTATCTAATACAGCAAAACCTGCAGCTGTAAGCTCATACTTTTTAAATCTTGCTAATTCTACGACTTTTAATACATCAAAATCTTCTTTATTGTTGGACATAGATTTTCCTCATCATGGAGATATTGGATTATAATTGGAAGAAGCACAAAGTTCGTTCAAACTAAATTATACCATATTTTTTTCTACTCTATTTTTTGCAAGTAATATTATTTTTTTTAAATACAAAAGAGAAATCTACTTGAAAAATTCTCCTTTTTCTGACTGGATTGTCTTTATGGAAATTTTTCATAGAAAATTGGATAATGCAAACATATTTACTCTAACGGGAAGTTTAGACATTTACACTGCAGTAGAGCTAAAACAAAAATTTGAAGCTATTATTCAAGGTTCTGAAAATATTGCAATTATTGATTTATCTAAAGTAAACTACATTGATTCTTCGGGGATTGGAATGCTCATAAAACTTATGAATTATGTGAAATCTCTTGAAGGAAGTTTTTATTTAGCTAACATGAAGCCACCATTAGAAAAAGTTTTTAAAGTAGCAGGGCTTGGAAATTATTTTCAATTTATTGGAGAAAAAGAGTTTGCAGAACGTTACGCAACATAGCCAAGAAAAAAAAGAACAAATCCAAGAAATCATTAGTGAAATTCAAGATACTATTTATCAATTTGAGTGGTTTATTCCTTCTGAAAAAATTATAGAAATCCTTTCTATTCGAAAAGAAGACTATTACCGTATTTTATATAAACTAAAAGATTCTAATTTCAATCCTTCTAATTTGCGAGGCTTTACTCATTTAGAGGGAAGTTATCTTTGTTTATTTTTAGAAAAAATCCTAGGTTCAGAAAACGTTGAGTGCTTATTTTTTAAAGCAGGAATTTTATTTACTAAGGCTAGAGAAATAGAAATTATTCAAACATTTAAAGATATTTTT
>CALDSP010000162.1 GCA_937924465.1 uncultured Leptospiraceae bacterium | reverse complement strand
GAATTGGGTTCCAGTTATCAACAATGACAATATCTAAGAATCCATCTGTAAGTTGAGATTTTGGAGAAATCTGCATTCCACCACCAAAATATTGTCCATTACATATAGCAAGGTTTACAATTGTAAATTCTTTGGGTTCTGAATCATCCAAAATTATTTGGATTTTTTGATTTTTGTAGGAAAAGAAATTTTGTAGGCTTGCTAGATAATAAGAAAAACCTCCAAATCTTTTTTTGGATTGGTTGATAGTAGCCACTACTTTTCCAGACATTCCACATCCTGTAATGTTGATAAAATTTCTTTCTTCCACCTGTCCCTTGTGGTTTAAATAACTCACAACTCCAATGTCAATCGAAACTATTCTACCGTTCTCAATTTTATCTAAGGCTAGTTTAATGTCTCCGGGCACTCCTAGGGTCTTGCAGAAATCTCCCCCTGTTCCTAGATTCAAAACCCCAAGAACTACATCTAAGCTTCCAGAAGCTCTTACACCCGTAACTGCCTCTGAAATTGTTCCATCCCCCCCTATTACAATGAGTTTTTCTATCCCATTTCGAGCTGCTTGAAAGGCAATTTCTTTTCCTTGTCCTTTACTTGTAGTAAATTCAAAACTAAAATCTCCTAGTTTCGATTCTACGAACTTTTGGATTTGTACCCATGTTTTTCCTGCACTGCCACCTCCAGAGGTTGGGTTAATTAAAAAATGTATTTTTTTATATTCCATAACTGTTTAATGTTTTACAAGAGAGGATATTCTTTCAAGATGTTTTTGTGTTATACGATGAATTAAATTCTAATATTGATTACTCTCGTTCTAATCTTCGTTGGGATGGATGGGGTGCTTATTCAGAAGATTTTTTACTCAAAGATCATGTTGTTGAGATTTTAGATCATTTAGTAGAGCTATGGAATCTTCCCAAATTTCCTAAAACTCCAGGAAAAAAATGGGAAGATTTATCCGTGAGAAAAATTAGACTAACAGAAAAAGAATTACTAGAATTAGAAAAGATCTGTGGAAAAGAGTTTGTAAAAACAGATAATTATGAAAGAATCTTTCATAGTGCAGGAAAAAGCTATTATGATGTGTTACGTATTCGAAATGACTTTCTGAAAGAATATGTGGACGTTGTGTGCTATCCTCAAAATGAAACACAAATCATTCAAATTTTAAAGTTTTGCAATAGTAAAAAAATCGCAGTGATTCCTTTTGGAGGTGGAAGCTCTGTAGTAGGAGGAGTTGAAGCTCTCAAAAACAAAGATCAAAAAGCTATCCTTTCTCTAGATTTAACAAAACTCAACCAACTTTTAGAATTAGATATGCAAAGTAGGACTGCTACTTTTCAAGCTGGAATTTATGGTCCTAAACTAGAAAAAATTTTAAATGATAAAGGTTATACGCTAGGACATTTTCCACAATCTTTTGAATATTCTACTTTAGGAGGATGGGTTGCCGCAAGAAGCTCGGGACAGCAATCTAGTAAGTATGGAAGAATTGATAAAATTTTGAATTCTTTAAAAGTAATTACTTGTACAGGGGAGATTTATACTTGGAAACTTCCTCCTTCAGCTATGGGACCTGATCTCAATCAAATTTTAGCGGGAAGTGAAGGTATTTTAGGAATTATTACCCAAGTTACAGTTAAAATTCATCCTCTTCCTCAAGCACGTAGCTATTTTGGATTTCTTTTTCCAAGTTTTGAACGTGGAATTGAATTTATAAGAGAGGCGAACTTAAAAGGATTAAAACTTTCCATGATGCGACTTTCCGATGAGGATGAGACAGAGCTATTTCAAATTCTTTCTAAAATAGGAAAACAAGAAACATGGAAATCAAAAATAAAAGATAAAATAATTCAAAAAGTTTTAGAATGGAATGGGATTGGAAACACAAAAGCTTTTATGATAACAGGAGTAGATGCTTCTTATTTGGAGATTGATGAAGTTGTTCCTAAAGCCAAGTACTTAGCTGAAAAATACAACGGGTTTTATGCAGGGACAAAGCCGGGAAAAAATTGGTTACGATCTCGGTTTAACATGCCTTTTTTAAGAAATTATTTTCTTGAAAATGGAGTAGGAGTAGATACTCTAGAAACCTCCATTACTTATGATCGAATTTTAAAACTACATGAGCATGTAAAAGAAAAAATCAAAAGTTCCTTAAAATACTGTGACGTTATGTGCCATGTGAGTCATAGCTACCATGAAGGAGCAAGTTTATATTTTACAATTATTTTTCCACTAGACTTACAAAATCCAATTGAACAGTGGCAAGTTATGAAACGTTCTGCTACAGAGGCTATCTTAGAAGTAGGAGGTAGTGTAAGTCATCACCATGGAATTGGAATAGATCATAAAGAATGGTATCTCAAAACGTTGAGCGACAGTTCTAAAGAAGGCTTACTGGCTTTAAAGAAAACTTGGGATCCTAAATCCATTTTAAATCCGGGAAAATTATTGCCTTGAATAAATTTCAGAGCGTATTTTTTGGATTCTTAGTTTTCTTTCTTCTTCGTTGAGTATGCTTATTTCTCGTTCTTGAAGTAAAAGCTCTAGTTCTAATTGTTTATCAAAAGATTCCATTTGAATTAACCTTTCATAATCTTCTTCATAAATCTCTTGTTTTGCTTTGTATAAATGATCTCGAATTTCAGAAATTTCATCTTCTCTGTGTTTTTTTATGTATCGTTTTGCATAAAGAAAAAAAAGTTCAATTTTATCAAAATCTGAATTTGGAAATAAATAATTTTCAAGCTCTATTCCAAAGATTTGCTTTCTTTTTTCTAAACTTAATTTTTTTCTAGTGTATCCATCTAAATTTTCATCTTCTCTTAAATTATCTAACTCATCTAACCAATCAGAGTACAATTCCAAAAGAGTTATGAGTACCATGCT
>CALDSP010000161.1 GCA_937924465.1 uncultured Leptospiraceae bacterium | reverse complement strand
AATTTGTAGGTTGAAAAAACTTGAAAAGAGTTCAAAACCTTGCGTGTATAATTTTTTTTATAAAAAATAAAAAAATACTATACAAAAAAATAGTATATACTATTTTGTATAGTAAAAACTTGTATAGTTTTTTTGTTTTGCAAATTTTATTCATTGGAAAATTTATTTATAGTAGTCTAATTTTTTAGGAGGTGACATAACATGGTTATTAAGTCCATTCACTATCCCGCTTACCAAAGACCAAAAAGAGGTTTAGCTGGTAAGGTTCAGCAACTTCCCGGTATAGCAAAATCTCGTTTTGAAAGAACTTTTGAGGATTATCTCATGGAAGTTTTTCAAGGAGAAGTTGTCCAAGAAGGTTTTCAGTTTTCTAGTCAGTTGAGTGATTTAACCATTCGGAATTTAAGGAAACTCTAAAATTGAAACCTTTTTCAGGAAGAGTTTCTCATTTAGATCCTAGAGGACTGGCTCTCACTACTCCCGATAAAATGGAAGATTGGGAAGTCCTCGCTGTAATTTTAGGTTCGGGTTGCAAAAATAAACCAGTTGATGTATTATCGAAAGAGCTTTTACTAGAGTACAAAAACCTCCTCGGTGTATTTTTGGCACCACCTTCTTTGTTAGATAAAAAATTTGGAATCGGGAGAGCCAAAACATCTTTGTTTTCAGCTATTCGGGAGCTTATTTTAAGAGTTCGCATATTAGAGGCTTTTCAAAATTCTTCTACTGTTTCTCTTTATCAAGTGCTTGAAATTTTAAAATTAAAAACTCAACTAGAAACTAGAGAATGCTTTTTTCTCATTTCTTTTGGTCCTCAAAAAAATCTTTTAAGAATTGAGTTGCTTGCAAGAGGAAATCTCATGGAAGTGGGAGTTCATTTTCGAGATATTGCTAAAATTCTTTTGGAGGACGGAGCAAATGAAGCCATTATTGCCCACAATCATCCAAACCAAAGTTCACAGCCCAGCCGGGAAGATATAGATCTTTTTTTAAACTTACGAGAGCTTTTATTTTCACTTGAAATCACTTTATTGGATCATTGGGTGATTGGAATAGATGGAATTTATTCTATTGCGGAAGACTCTCTTTTACAATAAAAATTTTTAAAAATATACCATACCCGGTATAATATTATTCTTAATTTTTGTAGTATAAATTTTTATTGTATTCCTATGGAATTTTTGGACAAACTTTCTTACCCCATGTTGATACTTTCTACCATTCTTTTAGGACTAGCTCCCTTTTATCCAATGCCTCATTTGCTTGAAAAAATTCTTATGTTTAAAGAGGGAAATCTTAAAAAACCCATAGATATTTTTGATTTATTTTTTCATTCTATTCCTCTTATTCTTCTTATAATGAAAGTTTGGAGAGACTCCACAAAAAGCTAATTTTTTCAAAAAAATACTTTGTTTAAGAACTTGTTTTGACTTAAGCTCAACATTCGAGTTTGTTTAAGAGTCTTGCTTAAATAAAAAATTGGAAAGCAACAAAAATAAAATATTTTAGTTATTTTAAATTTCCATTTTTCCAATGGAAACTTTTGTCTTTGGGTTCTCGTCTGTAGATTTCTAAAATGGAGGGAGGAAGTTCGGGAGATTTTGCAACTTCAAAAGGAACACAAAAACTTTTTTTTGGATCATTTGGACTTCCCCCTAAACCAATGGCAATATACAAAGGAATGTGAAACTTTTCACAAAATTTTGAATAATCTTTTAGTTGTTGGGAAGTAGCCCATTTTAAAACTTTATCTGGGAATGTTCTACTTCGTTTTAAGCTAGTTCGAAACTTACATTCTAAAGCAATTCTTTCTTTGGTAGGGATATATTCCAATAACAAAGAAGGACGGCTAGGAGTCTGGTAGATTGGATTGTTTTGTCTAAGACTTCTTCTAATGATTTTAAAATCTTGTTTTTGAGATTCTAAAATTTTAGTTATAAAGTTTTCAAACTCATGCTTTTGATTGAGATCTTCTATTTCTCTAATGAAGAGTTCAAAATAAATTTTTTTGGAAAGATTTTTTATTCTTTTTTGAATACGTAATTTAAGTTTTTTTATTTTAAGAAATAATTTTTTTATAAACTTCATGACTTCAGAGCTTCAATTTCTAAAATCTCTTTGGGAATACTAGCTGTTAAATTAATAGGAGAATTCTCATTTACTAAAATATCATCTTCAATACGAATTCCAATTCCTCTAAACTCTTCTGGAATGCTGTCATCAAGGGAATCAAAATATAAACCGGGCTCAATGGTTGTTATCATTCCATTTTCAAGAATTCGACTTTGGAAGTTTTCATAGTATGTTCCAACATCATGAACATCCATACCAAGCCAATGTCCAGTCTTGTGCATGTAGTATTTTTTGTATAACTCTTTTTCAATGATTTCATCTAAAGATTCTTGAAATAATTTTAAGTCCTTTAAATGAATACATAAATTTTTAATTGTTTCTTTATGAATATCCCAAAACTTTACTCCTTTTTGAACCATAGAAATAGCTTTTTTCTGAACGTCTAAAACAATTTCATAAATTACTTGTTGAACACTTGTAAACTTTTTTGCAACAGGAAATACGCGCGTAACGTCCGCTGTGTAGTAGTCTTTTTCAGCTCCACTGTCTACTAAAACTAAATCTCCATCTTTAAGAATATCATGATTGTTTGTATAGTGTAAGATGGTTGCATTTTTTCCACTTGCTACAATATGCCCATATCCACCACCCCAAGCTCCATGTTTTAAATAAGTAGATTCTAAAATTGCTTCTAGTTCATGTTCATACATTCCATGTTTGGCGGCTTGGATGACTGCTATATGTCCTTCTTGTGTAATTTTGACGGCTTCTTGGAGTTTAGAAATTTCTTGAGAAGATTTAATCATACGCATTTCATGAAGAAACAAAGGAAGTTCAATTCGACTTGGTCCAAATTTTCCATCTCGAAGTTTTTTGTTTAAATGAGAACATAACTCTAAAATTTCTTTATCTCTTTCTGAGTTTTCTCCAAAAAAATAATACAGAGTTTCAATGTTTATAAGAAGCTCCAATTTCTTAAAATTCCACTCTTGTAGTTCATAAGATTCATCTAAATTTAAAATTTCTTTCCATTTTTCTTTTCCTAATCGAACCCCAGTCCAAATTTCTTCTTGCTTATTTTTTGGTAAACAAAAGTGAATTCTAGTATCTTTTCGTATAAAAAGAATTCCGTTTGCCTCAGAAATTCCAGTAAGATAATAATAGTTTGAGTCTTGTCGAAATTTATATTCAACATCTCGATTTCTCATTTTATAAGAATTTGCAAAAAGTAGTAGGGCTTGTTTTGGCTGTAGAAGGGATTGAACTTTTCTAATTCTCTCTAAATGTTCGCTCATGATTACAAATTTTAATAAAGGGCTTCCTAGTCTAGAAAGAATAAACTTTATTTAAAAACAGGTTTCCTAGAATTGCAAAAAAAGTTAGAAACATACAAAAATAATTAACGTGAGTAAAAGCTATGAAAAAAATTATGATATTGATTGCGAAGAATTTTAATTTTTCTGCCTTCATGTGGTTTTCCAAACGAAGGTTTTTGAGTTCCAAAGTTTTACTAAGGTTTGCAAAATAAGCATTTAAGGTAAACCAAAAAAATAATTTAAAAGTTTGCGAGTTTGTTTGGGTTTTAAGTCGTTTCCAAGAAATTCTCCATCTACCCAAATTTCTAAATGCAAATGAATTTGTTCGTTGGTATTCATTGCCTCTGCTTTTAAACCCGAGTTACCAACTTTTCCAATGATTTGCCCTTTTTTTACTTTGGAGCCAACTTGAATTTCTTTAGCAATTTCACTCATATGATTATAAGAACTCATTACTCCATTTTCATGATCAATCCAAACTTGTCTTCCACCAAAGTCTCTTGCTACAAAAGTTACAGGATTTTTTTGATTGTAACTTGTAATTTCCTCGTACTCACGTAACGTCATTGGTTTATAATCTAAATCAGCTCTTACAACAGTTCCATCTCCAATGGCATAAATAGGACTAGACTTTTTTAGAAATTTTTTATTTCCATCTGAATCTAAAAATTGACTAATATCTAAACCCTTGTGAATTCCACTTCTATATTTTCTTGGAGCTCCTGGATAAGAATAGTCGTCTTCTGGAAGAATTCCTCTTTCAATAGGAAAAAAGTATCCCGTTAGTCTTTCTGGAAGTCCTGTTAGGTTAGATTGATTTAATAAAACTTTTAAATCGGAAATTACTAGACTTTCTTTTGTTTTTTTAATAAAAAA
>CALDSP010000160.1 GCA_937924465.1 uncultured Leptospiraceae bacterium | reverse complement strand
ACTGGATGAATACGCAAAATGTGTAGGAGAAAAAGGATGCAAAAAAATTTCAGCAAGTCAAAATTTTTTTGTCCTAAATTTTGAAAATGCTTATGATTATTGTAAATGGCAAGGGAAGCGTCTGCCAAATTATGAAGAACTTTTACTTGCAAAGGAAAAAAATTTGATTACTTTAGAAAACTCTGAATGGACAAATACATGGGCTGAAGACTGTGCTCAAAACTGCCCCAAAATTTCTTGTGGAAAGTCCTGTATTTCAACCTCAAATCCATGTAGTGGACGTTATCCTTGTGGAAAGTCAGATAAAAAATTTATTCTCTTGAACTCGGGAGAAAAAAAACAAGTTTCTATTCTTAAAAAGGATGAATTGCATCATGCAAGGTGTGTTTCTTCTAGCCCTTACTTAACAAAGGCTCCTGCTTGGATGATAAAAGATCCACCTAAAAAACCAGAAAGCCTTCCCTCTAAACCAATCGAAGAACAGTTAGAACTTTTGCACCAACTCAAAGGGTATGATGTATTAGATAAAAAATTTTGCTCTAAACCATACCTTTCTCCAGCTGACTGCCGAGATCCTGTAAGTTACATAAAGTCAAATGAGTCAAGAAATTATTTGTTTGCTCCTTATATCAAAAATCTTAGAGGAGGATATATTGGGGTAGCTGCTGATGCAAATTATAGTTATATTTCTTATGCTAAAAGTGAATGGGTTTTTTTAATGGATTTTGATCCTGTAATTTTAAACTTACACAGGACAATTCGTGCTTTTGTAAAAGAAAGTCCTACCGTGAAAGATTTTCTAGATCAATGGCATTCTAGCAATAAACAAAGTGTGAATATACTAGAAAAATATTATGTGTACAATTCTGATTTTTCCACTTTAAAATCTTTATTTTTAAAAAATCGAGCCGTACTATATGAGCATTATAAAAGTATTAGTCTGCCAAGCAAAGAAAATGGAGATTTTGGTTGGCTACGAAATCCGGAAAATTATGAATATATTCGACACTTGTATTTAAATGATAGAATCTCTATTCACGGAGGAGATTTATTGAAAGACAAAACTTTATATAACATAGGAGAAGCCGCAAAACAACTTGGAATAAAAATTCGAGTTTTTTATCCAAGTAACGCGGAAGAGTTTTGGGAATTTAGCGAAAATTACAAAAGAAATATTTTAAATTTACCTTTTGATGAGGCAAGTGTAGTTTTGCGTACGGTTCATGAATTTCCATGGCATGTGAATGATAGAACAGGTGGAAGTACTGGATTTTGGCATTATGTTGTTCATGGAGCATTGAACTATCAAAAATATTTACGGTATCCTGATTATTATCATATCCAACACTTTAAAAATGAAAGAATTATTCCAACTAATATGAGAGATTTTAGCACCATTCATTTGCCACATTCTATTCCAGAAAATTTAAGGAAGCTCTTTTAGTGGAAAATAATTTTGAAGTTATAGAGAATCTACAACTGCTGGGAAATGTTATAAAATCTCTTTTTGGTAATTTACCAATTACCATGTTATATGAAAATGAAGAAATTCCTATCCGAACAATTTGTGTTGATAAAGAATTTATTGTGATTCGTTCAACAGGTCGTAAAGATAAAGATGATAGAATATTAACATTTACTAATAGTGGAAGTTTATATCATTTTTATTTTCATTATAGCAATAAATCTACAGAAGACTTAGAATATTTAGAGCCAAAGAAATTAATTATTTTTAAAAAAGCAACTCGCCAAATAGAGCGAACCATACTTGACACTCCAAAAAAGAAATCGTACGTTGGAAATTTTATCTTAGAAAGAGAAATTTGGGAAAGGCTTTCAGAAAATCTACTTTGGCAGAAAGTTTTAAAGGAAACCTTACAATCCCTTAAAGCTAAGTTTGATTATGTGAATTTTATTCAATACAATGATTCTGAATTACGTTTTAAAGTCATTTTACACACAGGTAAACCAATTTTCTTTCCAAGAAGAGAATGGGTGCCAATGAATAATTCTTTTTCAGATATAAAAGGTTTAAGGCAGATTTTACCAAATGAAAAATGGAATGATCTGAAAGGACCTGAAATTACAATTCCGCTTTATCTTCGTTCTAAAAAACTTTTAGGTGTTTTAGTTGTAAAAAATCAAAAAGACCTAGAACTAGGAGACTATACTCTTACCAATATGCTTTTTTCACTTTTACAAAGAGAACTAAACCAAAATAAAAAAATTTATTTGTCTACAGAAAAATTTCCAATTCTAGACATTTCTATGGGAGGAGTTGGTTTTTTGATTACTGATCCAAAATTATTTTCGTACTTTCAAGTTGGGGAAGAACTTATGTTAGAAATTTTTCTTGGTGAAATTTCTTGGAATTTTAGTACGATTGTTCGCAATACGAATTTGTTGGAAAAAGATAAATTACGAGTGGGAGTTCAATTCCAAAATCTTACACAAGAAGAGTCCTTATTTTTGGAAAGTTTTTATTCTAAGTCATGATTACTTTGATTTATATAGATTATAAACAAGTGATAATACGAAATAAGAAAAAAACTTATAAATTGTTTGACAATTACTAAACATTAAATGAATTAGGAAAAATTTTTTGTTTAACAATTTCAATGAACTAAAGAGAATTATATTAGGCATATTCCTGGCAGTACTTATCATTCTACAGGGAGTTTACTTTGTAATAACTTCACAAAAGTTATTTTCTACTCCTGAAAAGTCGGGACTGTTTTATCCAGTTGTTTCATTTGAATTCTCAAATAACTATGATGAAATACTACAAGTTTTCAATACAAAACAGCCTAATAAATTTTTGTATCTTTTGGATTTATCTATTTTTTTTCTCTTTACTACAAGTGCTTACATAATATTACTACAAGAGTTTTTTCAAATCAAAGAATTTTATAGAGTTCAGAAATTTCTTTTTTACATCTTTTTACTAATCTTTGTTGCTTTGGCTCTTGTAGAATACTTTTTTTTATTTTATATGGCTACGTCTAACACAAAAGAACTCTTATTTGAACTTAGGAAATTTTCATTTATTATTTTATTCAAATGGATTGCTTTTTTTATAGTTATCTTTCTTCTTGGAATTGTGGTTTGGTCAGAAGGAAGACTTTATTTGCTAAAATTGATTGGTTTTTTTTATGTATCATCTCTTTTTGTATTTTTATTTCATTTTAAATTTACTAGGCTTATTGATTTAAGTCTAATTTTAGTTAGTTTAGGATTTTTAGGAAATTTATTTTATTTCATTTTTAAATTAATTCAATTTAAACAAATACAAAGATGACAGAATCACTACCACCTTCATTTGATGATTTACTTCAAACTCACAAAAAACCTATCTTAGTTGACTTTTGGGCAGAATGGTGCGCTCCTTGTAAAATAGTAGCTCCAGAACTTGTAAAATTGCATCAAGAATGGAAAGATCGATTGACTATTATAAAAATTAATGTAGACGAAAAACAACATATCGCTCAACGATATAGAGTCTCTAGTATTCCTACTTTGATTTTATTTAAAAACGGGGTTGAAGTACAAAGATTAGTAGGTGCTGCAAGTGCTGAAAATTTAAAGAAGCATTTTGCAAAATTTTTGTAACACTTTCTGAAAGTCTAAAGTCAAAACTTACTATTTATTCTTCAATTTCTTTATATAAGAATAGTTTCATTCCCCTTCTCACACAGGTTTTATTTGTACTAGTCATATTTTTATTTCAATTTCGAATATTAGAGAAGCCAAAACTCATCTCCTTTGTCACTTGAAAATTTTCTTCTAATTGTAAATTTCTCTTATAGCAAGTGCATTAGCAAATCCAATTTATGATACAATTTTTAAATTTTTTTGTAAAACATTGACATTACTTGTGATTGAATTATTGAAATTATAAAACAATAAATTATTTCCATACAGGTAAAACCAAAAATAAGCAGTCTTAGTCTAAGTCTAAGATTAAAATTCACTTAAAACCAATCTACAATACGGTAACTCTAAAATTTTAGTTTTATGTTATTCCAATTTTTGCCATCATATAGAATGGATAAAAGTTCATACAATCCTCAAAAGTGAGGTCTAAAGATAGGAAATGTTATGATTCAAATAAAGCTATTGAATCTTATTCTTTTTTTAGTAATTATAACTTTTACAGGGAGACTTTATGCTGATGAATGTGTAAGTGGGAAATGCACAAATGGACAGGGAACACTCTTTCTGTCAAATGGCATAAAGTATACAGGAAGTTTCAAAGATGGAAAATTTCATGGAAAGGGCATGCTGATTTTTCCTCCAATAGAAAAGTCAGAAGAAACTGTGAATGAAACTAAGTTTACCTATCCACTCAAATATTCGGGAGAGTTTAAAGAAGGAAAAATCTCTGGAAAAGGAACAATTTATTTTGCTAATGGAAATGAATATGAGGGTGAATTTTTAGATGAGCAGTTTCATGGCAGAGGAACTTACTTATTTGCAGATGGAAGTTCCTACACGGGAGAGTTTAAAAAAGGACTTAAACATGGTAGGGGAACCCAAGTTTTTGCTAATGGTGAGAAATACTCGGGGGATTTTTTCGAAGACAAAATTCACGGGAAAGGTGTTTTCACTTACAACAATGGGGACAAATACATTGGAAGTTTTGAGTTTGGAAAAAAGCACGGTACAGGAACTTATTATTATGCAAACGGTTCTGTATATAACGGAGAATTTAAAAAAGATATGCGAGATGGATATGGTATTTTAGAAAATTCTAATGGTAATCGATTTGAAGGTTATTTTAGAGAAGATAAATATCATGGATCTGGAAAGTTAACTTATGCAAATGGAGCATTGTACATTGGAGAATTGCGAGATGGAAAGCCTCATGGAAAAGGAGAAATGCTATACCCTTCTGGAAACAAGTACAAAGGAGATTTTGTAAATGGGAGGATAGAAGGAAAAGGAGAATTTATTTTTAAAAATGGTAGAAAGTATTCGGGAGAGTTTGAAGGAGGAAAATTTAATGGATACGGAGTATATATTTTTGCAAATGGAGATGTTTATGAAGGTGGTTTTAAAGATGGAAAATTTGAAGGTTTAGGAACTGTAACACTTGCTAAAGGAGGAAAATACCAAGTCGAATTTAAAGAAGGAAAATTTAACGGGCAAGGTAGTGTAACTTATCCAAATGGGGACAGATATACGGGAGAGTTTCGAGATGGAAAAAGGCATGGAAAAGGAACTCTCAAATTTAAGGATGGGACAGAATATTCGGGAGATTTTCGAGAAGACAAAGCTCATGGAAAAGGAACACTTATATTTTCTGATGGAACGATTTATGATGGTGAATTTGAAAATGACAAATTTAACGGAATGGGAGTAATGTATGAAAAAGATGGGGAAGTTATTTATTCTGGAAAGTGGATCGATGGAGATCCTGCTGACAAAGGAGAGTCTATAAAATCTAAAATAAAAAATCTTAAGTAGGAGAAATTATGAAAGCTTTGGTTTTTATACTTTTGTTTGATTTGTTTTTGGTAAGTTCTTTGGTGGCGGGAACTTGTGTCAGTGGAAATTGTAGCAATGGGCAGGGAGTCATGACTTTTTATAATGGAGACAAATATGTAGGAGAGTTCAAAAAAGACAAAAAGTCGGGCTATGGGGTTTATACGTTTGCAAATGGAGAAAGGTACGAAGGAGAATTTGAAAACGACTATCCTAACGGAAAGGGAGTTGCTTATTTATCAAATGGAAATATTTATAAGGGAGAATTTAAACAAAATTTCCCAGATGGAAAAGGTATCATGTATTATGCAAGGGGGGATATCTATGAAGGAGATTGGAAAAAAGGTATGCGAGACGGATATGGAACTATGACTTATGCAAATGGAAGTGTTTATGTAGGAGAGTGGAAGAACAATAAAAGATGGGGTATGGGAACATTCACTAAAAATAATTCTACTATGTTTCAAAAACCAGCTAAGCCAAAACCTACTTTTGTTACTCGTGAGACAGTAGCTACTCGATTTTGGCAGGGGAATATCCAAAACTAGATTAGATATTTTATAATAATTCTTTATCCTTATACTTCTAAATTTTTTGATCTAGTCTTTTAATTTTATATAAAATAGCTTGATTAAAAAAAAGTATATGTTACCATAATATATAAAATTTTAACTTTATGTGTTCCATTGACATATTCTCCAAAATCTAAAAAGTATGAAAAATCAAAGTGTCTTAGTGCTATTCACCTATTTTCTTCTTTTATCCAGTGTAGTTTCCAGAGTTTATAGTGAATGTATTTCAGGGGATTGTAATGATGGCTATGGAATCATGACTTATAGAAACAATGACCGATACGAAGGAAATTGGAAAGGAGGCCAAAAAAATGGAAAGGGTAAATATATTTTTTCCAATGGAGATAGATATGAGGGAGAATGGAAGGATGGAAAGTTTGAAGGACAAGGAGTTTTTTATTTTTCTGATGGTGGAAAATATGTAGGAAGTTTTAAAGCTAATACTATGCATGGATATGGAGAGTATACTTATCCAGAAGGTTATATATACAAAGGAGAGTTTAAAAACAATCTTAGAGATGGGAAAGGCGTCTATGTTTTTCCCGATGGGGATGTCTACGAGGGAGAATTTAAGGAGGATAAATTCTCGGGATATGGAAAATATTCTTATTTTAAAGGGGATATTTACGAAGGAGAATTTAAAAACGATAAGTTCAACGGTAAGGGAAAAATTTTCATGAAAAATGGAGATTACTTTGAGGGAAACTTTGTAGATGGATATAAACAAGGCTATGGGGTCTACATTTATGCAAATAAAGCACGTTACGAAGGAAATTTTGAAAAAGACAAATTCCAAGGGAAAGGACGCTACTTTTTTGCAAATGGAGATTTCTATGAAGGGGAATTTAAAGATGATAGATATTTTGGAAAGGGAACTTACACTTTTGCAAATGGTACAAAGTACGTTGGTACTTTCATTAATGATAAATTTCACGGTAGGGGAAATATAGTCAATGCAGATGGAACTCATTACGTTGGAGAGTTTAAAAATGATTTATACCATGGCAAAGGTACATTGACTTATGAAAATGGAGATTCTTATTCAGGGGAATTTTATAATGGAGTTTATCATGGAAAAGGCACTTTAACTTATGCAAATGGGGATAAATATGTAGGTGACTTCAATAACGGTAAACGAGAAGGGTTTGGAAATTATATCTATGCAAACGGTGATAAATATACAGGTTACTTTAAAAATGATAAATATCATGGAAAGGGAACTTATATTTTTGCAGATGGTGGGCAGTATGATGGAGAGTTTGCAGAGGATAAATATAATGGAAAAGGGGTTTATAAATATCCACATGGGGATCGCTATGAAGGAGATTTTCTAGATGATATGCGTCATGGCTATGGAACTTATATTTCAGTTGATGGGTTGCGTTATACAGGAGAGTATAAGCGAAATAAAAAAGATGGAATAGGAACTCTAACCGATAAGGATGGAAACGTACTCTATTCGGGATTATGGATTAACGGCGAACAGGCAAATAAATAGTGAGAGGAGAGAATTTCTGAATGACAAAGTTCAATAACACGGATATAAAAAACGGTTTAATGGTAAATGAAGAAGATATTTATATTTTTCCTATTGCGGAGCCAGTTTATAGTTTTTTAGAAAAAGTTTGGTCTTCCTTTGTAAACAAAATGGTCGGGCTTACTTTTCCAAATCAAGAGAATATTTTTGATCATTCGGTTTTTGAGGTTATTCAAGGAAGTGAAATGCGTATTGTTGCCTCTGCTACTCATTTTAAAATGAAAGAGTTAATAGGGCAGAAAAGAAACAAAGATATTGAGGCATTTATTAGTAAAACAAAACCCATTCCACTCAACGATGAAAAAAATGAATCTGCTCGTATTATACAAAAAGCTGTTTTAGCTTATAGTCACATGAAACGACCTGAAGTTGAGTTCTTGGAATTGAGACGTCATAGTAATTTACATCCTCATTTAAGAATGTTACTTACAGAAACCATGCGCTATGCAATAGGTATTCCTCTTATTGTAAAAGATAATCCAATTGGAATTCTTTGGGGAATTCGACGTAAAATGCTTACAGAAGAACAAAAAAAAGATATTATTTCTCAACTTCATACTTTGTTTGATGTAATTGAATATGTAGTAGGATTAGAAGTAGATCGTAAAGGAGATAGTTATTTCGCTCGCAAAAATATTGAAAAAGCTGATACAACGTCTTCTATTCATCATTTATTATATACAAATCAACCAGGACAAAAAGATCCAGTCACGACAATTATTGCCCATTCTCACATTTATAATATGATGTATCGACTAGATGCAAGTTATATTGTTCCTACTACAGGAGGTTACTCTGTAAGCATAAAACATTTTGCTCCCGAACAAATGAATGATTCAAATACAATCATTCTAACTATTCCCGGCTTTTTTTGTAGACGCTCTATTATGGACAAGGTCTCTAGGGAAATGTGTCTTAGACATGGTTACAGAGTTTTTTCTATGGATATGCGCGGACGTTCTCGTTATACTCTTCCTCGTAATGGGAAAAAAGTAAGTTGGACGTTGGACGACTATATCTACGATGATTTTCCAGCCGTAATTCAATGGATTCACAATAATTTTCCCGGACAAGACATTCTAGTAATGGGACATAGCATGGGAGGAATGATTCCTCGTTTTTATGCTGCTGCATATGATAAAATACGTAAAATGGAAGGAAAGCAAAATCGAATCGATCCAAATAAATACATAAGAGGAATTGTATCTATAACATCTCCTAATTATATGGATTTAGAAACAAATATTTTTGGACTCAATTTATTAAAAAGTGGGATTCGAATGTTTTCCAGTAAAGCTGTTTACGAAATGTTATTTAATATTGTAACTTTTCCGGTTCATAATACCTTATCAACTATTGACCTAAATGGATTTTTTAAATTTGTTTTAAACTTACATTCTTCTTTAAGACAATTTTCTTTTCAGGTAGGAACAAACTCTGCTATTATTAATATAAATGATTTTGTTGGATACAAGCAAATTTCTCCTGCAGAGTGGTATTTTTTAGTTGAGGATGTATTTTGTGAAGAATCTGTTAAGGTCATACTTCAATTTATCCGTTCTCAAATTTCTCATGAGAATGGTTTTTACTCTTATGATGGAAAAATCAATTATACAAAAGAAATGGAAAATTTAAGAATTCCTGTATTTTCTGTTGTTGGCACTTTAGATAAAATTGTTCCCGGTGTTACTATTGAAGGTATCATGGCTTATCGCAATATTCCAAAACAAAAAATTTCTTATTATGAACAAGGACACTTAGGAATTGTATTTCATCAAGAAACAGTAGAAAAATTATGTAGAGAGGCTCATGAATGGATACTTTCTCTCAATTCTGTTGCAACAGGAATTGGAGTTTCTAGTTATCCTGCCGATCACTTTGCTGTACACATCTAAAAGGATTAAAAATGGAAAAATACTTTGCAGTAGGTTTGAACAAAAATTTAGAAGGGGGAAGAATTGCAGGAAATTTAGAAATTACTCCTCGCTCTATAAAATTTTATTATAACCATGAAATGATTGAACTTCCTCTAAGTGAACTCCAGGTTTCTCAAGGAGGAGCAGGAAATAATTTAATTTATCTTTCTCATCGAATGTACCCTGATTGGAATATTTACACTTCTGATAAATCTATTTTAAAAAATCCAATCGTAAAAAACACTTCAGCTTTTCACGATATAATTAGGCGTAGTAGAAATTATTCTCTTATTGTTGCCGCTTGGGTAGTTGGGCTTTCTGTTTTTTTAACCGTATTAGTGTTTGCTCTTTATGGAATAAGAAACTCCTTTAGCTATGCGATTGCCTCAAAAATACCCATTCAATGGGAAGTAGAGCTTGGAAATACAGTTTTAAAAACTTTACTATCTCAAAAAAAATTATATCCAGAAGAATATGTAAAAATTCTTGATCCAATTACCCAACCTCTCTCTCAAGCAGCCAAAGATTCAGGATATGAATTTCATTTTTATATTATTGAAGATTCTACACTCAATGCTTTTGCATTACCAGGTGGAAATATTGTAATTCACTCTGCCCTTATTCAAAAAGCAGAAAGTCCAGAAGAAATAGCTGGTGTGCTTGCTCATGAAATTTCTCATGTTACTGAAAAACATGGAATGCGACAAATCATCAATACTATAGGAGTTTTTGTAGTTATACAAACCTTGTTTGGAGATTTCACCGGACTTTTAGCAGTTCTAACTCAGAACAGTGGTTTGCTTATTCGCTCTAAATTTTCTAGAGATTTTGAACGAGAAGCAGATGCGAAAGGGTTTCATTATTTGGTAAATTCCAAGATTCATCCTAAAGGGATGATTGCTTTTTTCAAAAAGATTTTAGAAGAAGAAAAAAAAATTGGTATAAATTCTGAAGTTCTCACCTTTATTAGTACACACCCAGGTACAGAAGAAAGAATAGAAAAACTTAAAGAAAAAATTACCCGAATAGAAAATAGAGAGTTTATACCTGTTAAAATGAATTTAAAAAAATTACAAACCCTCCTCCAAGCAAAGTGAAGAGTAAGTTGCAATTGATATTCATTATTTTTATAAATAAAAAAATTGTTCTGATTCAAATTTAAAAAGGTCAAACAAGTATGAGGATTTTTATTTTTTTTGTTATCTTATCAATCAACGCAGTTCTATCAGAGGATAGATGTAATAATTTAAGAAGGGAGTCAGACTGTTTGAAGGATCCTTCTTGTTTTTGGATGGAAAATAAAACTTGTATTTCGGTTGTAAAATTGTCACAAACTAATACGGGATTCAGTAGCCGCAGTTATGATCCTACAAATGGTCAAAGAAGAAAGGAACTTACCAAAGGGATTCCCGATCCTCGTTCAAAAAGAAAACGCCAAAATCCTTCTGCAAAAGATGAAGCTACTAGAAGACCTAATCAATGAAGAAGATTCTAAACTTTCCCATTATGCTGTTTTTAATAAAGAAACTTTAGAAAGAATTTATCTTGAAGAACCGCATTCTTACCGATTGCCTCTTCATAGAGATCGCGATAGAATCCTCCATTCTTGGGCTTTTAAGCGATTAGAATATAAAACCCAAGTCTTCATTAACTCTGAAGGAGATAATTTTCGAACTCGACTTACTCATTCCTTAGAAGTTGCAGGAATTTCTAGAACCATTTGCTATAGTTTAGGATTAAACCCTCATTTAGGAGAGGTAATCGCACTTGCTCATGACTTGGGACATACTCCTTTTGGTCATGCAGGACAGGATATTTTGCATGAGCTAATGAAACCTTACGGAGGATTTGAGCATAATAAACAATCTCTTAGAGTAGTACAAAAATTAGAATCTCGCTACCCTGAATTTTCGGGTTTAAATCTTACACGCGTCACTTTAGTTGGAATTATGAAACATGGAGGAGATTATGAGGAATCTGAATTAAAAATTCTGCGTAATGAAATTGGTCCAAGTATGGAAGCAATTCTAACAGATGCAGCAGATGAAATAGCATATATTCATCATGATATTGAAGATGGATTAGAAAGAAATTTAATTAATATAAACGATATTTATAAAAATGAACTTTGGAAAGAAATTTTTTTGGACGTTGAGCAACAAAACCCAAATACCTCTATGACTCTTAAACAGAGAAAAACAATTCGACTGATGATGAACAAAGTAATTACGGATTTTATTGAGAACTCTCATCAAAATATAAAAAAATATCATATTAGTAACAAACAAGATTTCCGTAACTTATGGAAACAAGGAAAAAAAATTTTGGAAAATTCTTTAGAGATCTCTCAACAACTAAAAGAGCTAAAAAGTTTTCTTTATGAAAATTTGTATCAACATCCTAAAATTTTAGAAAAATCAAAATATGGTCAAAAGATTATAGAATTTCTTTTTAACTATCTTATAAAAAATCCAAGTAAAATTCCAGAGAGTTATACTGCCAAACATTCCGATCCTTTCCCTCGTCTTGTTGCTGATTATATTTCTGGAATGACAGATCGTTACGCTGAATTAAAAGCAAAAGAGTTTGGATTTTTATAATTCATGAAGCTTATGATTGCAATAAAAAACTTGCTTTTTTAAAAGGAGTAAGATATAAATTTACGATTGACTATATTAAAAAATTTTTTGTTCTTGTGTAAGTTTTTATTTTGGATTCATTTTCTTATTTTCTACTTGTATGCGGAGGAGATCATAAGGGTAAAGTGGGAAAATGATTTTTACTTTCAGTCTGATCACTATTATACAAATGGATTTCGTTTTGAATATTGGAAAAAACCAAAAATCCCAACCATTCAAGATTTTCAATTTTTACTAAAAAATAAAATTACAAATTGTGAAAAAGAAAGCAATGGATTTGTTATAGGGCAGAACTTATATACTCCTACAGAAATTGGAAGGTATTATTCTAAACTAGGAGATAGAAATTATGCTGGATGGCTTTATTTCGGGAGTTTATATTTTATTGAGTGTGAAAGGTCAGTTTTATTTTGGGAAATTTCTGTTGGTACTTTAGGAAAGAATAGTTATGGAGAACAAGTACAAAAATTTATTCATAGATTCATTAATTCAGACATTCCTGTTGGTTGGAAATTCCAAATACCAAATTCTTTTACTTTGCAAAATCATATAAATTATAGTTACTTTTATAATTCTAATTTTGGACTAGAAACTTCCCTAAAAGCAGGGAATGTATTTGCATCTTATGGGATGGGAATGAGTTTTCGTTTTGGAAATATTCAATCTAAAACAATTCCAAGTTTAGATATTGCAGAAAGCTCTATCCCTCCAAATTTCTATTATTCAGAAAAGTATCTTTATTTTCGTATTTTTTATTGGAGACAAATTTATGACGGAACTTTGCAAGGTGGAAATTTTTTTAGAAAAGTAAGAAATTCAAAGATTGTAGAAAGTGAACTTTATTCTTACCTTTTAGATTCAGAAGTAACAACATGGAAAAATCTTTTTTCTTTGGATTGGAATCAAGAAAATTCTTTTATGGGTAGATATCTTAGGTTTTATAATCTATATAAAAATTATTTGCCCGATAATCTTCCACTCAATATGGTTTTATTTCATACTCTTTTTAATGGAAATTCTAAAATGACAAAGCCAACAAAAAATATGATTTTATTTACTTTGAGAGATAAAAACTGGCAAGAAACCCCAATACAAGAAAAACTCTTATATACAATTACAATTTTGAATGATGGTTCTGTTCAAAAGTCCAATTTACTATATATTTTTTCTTTACAATATTTTATAGAAAATATAGATTATCTTCCAATAAATATAGAACAAATTTATCTTTTTCATAAGTGGTACGAAAAAAATTTACAAACTCAAACTCTTTCTTTTCAAGGGAAAGCACAAATTGGATTTGCTTGGACAATAAAAAAAAATTTATTTTTTCAATTTTCAACTACAATTAGTACACCTGAATTTCATCCTGAACCTTATCTTCCTCAAATTCATAAATGGGGAGGATTACAAATTGCATTTCAATATTAGTAATTAGGAAAATTTAGTTTTTTATATATAAATTTATAATTGATTTATTAGCTATAGTATTGAGTAACGTAAATGTTGTTCACG
>CALDSP010000159.1 GCA_937924465.1 uncultured Leptospiraceae bacterium | reverse complement strand
TTACGAGTATTTTTGTAGATAACTTTTCTACTGTCATTGTAGTAACAACTACTTTTACATTGGCAACTTTTTTCTTTATATTTTCTTTGTTTAGAAAATTAGATTTTTTTTTATTAAATATTTCTCTATTTTTAGTTAGTGTGGGAATATGGCTTTTTAATACAAATCCCTTAAGTCAATTTTTTCTTCCTATAAATACTCTCCGACTTAAATTAGAGTATTTTTCTCTTTACCTAGCTCCCATATTTTTTATCTTTTTTTTTGAGCATACTCTAAATCTTCCATTAATAAAGAAATTTAAATTTACACGTTACGTGCTAAGTATTTTTGTTTTCGTATCATTCAGTTTAGATACATTTGGACTTTTTCCATTATGGAGAACTTTATTCCCATTTAACATTCTTTTAATTTTCTTAAGTATACTATATATTTTTTTAACTATTTATGCAATTCTACTACGAGAATGGGAGGCAAGAATTTTAGGAATAGGATTTCTGATTCTTACTTCTTTTGCAATTCACGATAGTTTACAAGTTCTTGAATTCTTTGTTCAAGGACATTCTTTACTTATGCAATGGGGACTCATAGGTTTGTTTGTTTCTATGAGTGTTGTGGTTGGCTATAAATTTTATTTACTTAACTGGCATTTAAACGCCAAAGCCAAAGAACTGGAACATAAAAATAAAATCTTAAGACTCCTAAATGAAGAAAAAGATGAATTAAATAAAACTCTAGAAATTAAAGTAGTAGAAAGAACTCAAGATTTACTTCAAAAAATTGAAGACTTACATAAACTCAAAATTCAACAAGATGCAGACTATTACTTAACTACTATTTTACTTCAACCTTTGATTCATCAAATAAAAGATTTCCCGAACTTTACCATTCAAGCGTATTTAAAACAATATAAAAACTTTGATTTTCATTCTAAAAATTGGCAACTAGGAGGAGATATTATAATTACAGAAAAATTAGAATTTATAAACCAAACTCTTTTATTCTTTTTTCTTGGAGACGCAATGGGTAAATCAATTCAAGGAGCTGGTGGAGCCATTGTAGCTGGAACTGTAATTAATCATATTATAAACAGAAACAAAAAATCAAAAATAAATAAAACCACCCAAGACATTTTAATTATGCTTTATGAGGAACTAAACTCTATTTTTTGTACATTCAATGGTTACATGATTTTTACAGCTTGTTTTGGGTTTTTACAAGAAGATGGAAAAATTCTTTGGCTCAATGCAGGCCAACCCAAGTCAATTTTGTATTCAAATCAAAACGCAGATTTTATTCAACAAGAGAAACTTTCTTATGAATTTGGATCTAATTCAAATCCAAAATTCTTTATCAATGAAATTCAATTAAGTAACAAAGAAAAATTTTTTATAGGGAGTGATGGAAAAGATGATATAGAAGTGAAAAAAGAAGATAAAATTATTTTCAATGAAGATGATAAACTCTTTTTAGAAATTATCAATGACCATAAAGGAGATTTTTCTCAAATTCTTCAATTTTATGAATCACAAGTCCATCTTACAGATGATATATCTATCTTATGCCTTACAAAAAATTAAAACTTCTACTTAAGAATTAGTGCTTGTTCTATGTTTTAGCAAAATAGATAAATCTTCTTAAGTTTATATAAAAAAACTTAGAATTTATCCCGAGTAAAATCCATAAATCAACATTTTATTTTTTCCTTCTAACTTTGCTTTTGTAAGAGCAGCTTTAGCTTGATTTAAATAGGTTTGAAGTTCTAACCTTGGATTTAAAATTCGAGAACAACCTATAGAAACAGTAATTATACGATCGGGCTCTTCCTCAATAAGGTTTTTAATTTTAGAAACATCAACACGGATCTTATCTAGAAAATGAACAGAATCTGAAAGATGCGTAAAAGGCATAAGCACAGCCAAGCTACTTCCTTCCCATCTAGCCATGATATCTTTTACACGAAGGTTAGACTGAATTTCTTGAGAAATTTTACGTAAAACATCGTCTCCTGTTTCCCAACCATACTTTTGATTAATGGAATTCAATTGATCAATATCAATTAAAGCTAGCACTCCTTCATTTTTTACAGTTTGAATGTAATTTTGCAGCCTATATTCAAAAAATTTTGGATTGGGAATATGAGTTAGAGGATCAATGTAACCCATATCTTCTAAACCATAAAGAAGTCGATCATACTGATAAGCGACTCGAATTCGTTCCCGTAAATCTCGAATAATTCCAGCAAAACAACGAAGTTTAGTAGAAGATGGAATTTCAAAAGCCTTAAGTTCAATAGAAATACTCTCACCTTGCTTAGAGATAATTTCTAATTTACGTATTTTCCCTAAAACCTTAGATTCTCTTTTGCTTGAAACAAAATTCTTCAAAAAACTTTTGTGGTACGGCGCAATTTCTGGAGGAAGAAACCTTGAAAAATCTTGCTTAATTACTTCCTCTTTTTCGTATCCCGTAAGGGCTAAAAAAGAAGAATTTGCATACTCAACTATATTATCTTCATTGATTACACATATTGCGTCTAAAGCATTCTCTACAATTCCTTGAAAATCCATATTTTGCCTCAATGATTTACTTTTTCTGAAGAGAAGGTGGGGAGAGCGACGGGACTTGAACCCGCGACAACCAGAGCCACAATCTGGGACTCTACCAACTGAGCTACGCTCTCCATAAGAGGAATCGACCCGAGAGGGACTCGAACCCCCGACCAACTGCTTAGAAGGCAGTTGCTCTATCCAGCTGAGCTACCGGGTCAAAAAATCGGGATGATAGGATTTGAACCTACGACCCTCTGCTCCCAAGGCAGATGCGCTACCCCTGCGCTACATCCCGGTTCATTATGCCATTTTATTTCAACCCAAGTAACTGTCAACGGAATTTAAGTTTAATGTTTCCAACCTAAAATCCCTTCCATTCTGAAGTCTGCAATTATACCCTTGCAACGGTCAATGATTTTCTGAATTGTTTTGGAATTATTTAATCCCTCATAAAGAGCTTTGAGTTTTGGAGGGTCTTTTTCTTCAATTGGAGTTCTTTCTTCATGAAATCGATTTTTATGGAGAATGTCATCTAAATTTAGAATTAAATTTTTTAATGCAATGCAAGTATCTCGAATAATCACTTGAGTGTCTTGTTCGATCTTACTAGAATTACCTCGAAAATTATTGATTGTGTTTATGTGTTCCACAATTCGCATAGAAGGATTAGTTTTATAACGTACTCCGATTCTTTCTATAACTATAAAATGATCTTGCAAAGTTCGAATCTCTGGAGTTCCCTTAAAGATTCTGTTTAAAAGGACAAGTTCATTTTCAACAAACTCTACCATGGCTCCATAAAAATATTTTAGGTCGTTACGTGCAGAAGGATGAAAATCTATTTTGGGATAATGTTTAATTTTTTCTTCTTGTTCTTGAATAATTTTCTCTATAGTATTACTATTACGTATTTCTGCTTTCTTTTTATTTTCTTCATGGAGTTGTTTTAGTTTTTCTAAGAATTCAACTTCTGCATGAAGAAAGCTTTGGATATTTGCTCTTGATCGTAAAACTTCAGTATACCTTTCTTCAAAAGGAAGAAGTTTAAACATTTTAGGGTTTTCCTTTGCGTAATGTTTGTATTCTTCTCGAATTTTTGTAACAATTGCTTGGATCTCTAAATCTGAAAGTTCAGCCATTTGAAACCGCCATTTTCCATTTTTCAATTTCTCTTCGTATAGTATCTATCTCTCCCATAGCAAAAAGACTAGCTGTTTTTGCATCTTCAAACATTTGTTGAGAATGGTAATCTAAAACTTTTATTTCTCCTGATGAAGCTTTTTGATTCATAAGATTCATAATTTCAATCATAAGTTTACCAAAGTTTTTTAGATAATCTAAAATTTTTTCTTGCATTTCCCATTCAAAAATAAGTTGATATTTTTCATGTTCTGTTGATTTTAATCTTAATTTTTCTTTCTGGATTTCTGTATAGCGAGCCGAATAAGAACTAATAGCACGAGGCATATTAACAAAATCTTTAAAAAAAAGTTTTATTTTTTCTAATTCTTTTTCTCCAACTTCTTCAAATTCTCTTTCTAAAAAAAGAATTACATCTTTGGTTTTGTAAATATTTTCTCCTGATTCAAAAGCACGAGAATACCGAAGATTTGTAAGAATAGTTTTTACCCTATTTAAATTTTTTTCAAGACTAGAAAATATTTGTAAAACAAAAGTTTTCTCATCCTCTAATGTATTAGGAACTTTGGAAATTT
>CALDSP010000158.1 GCA_937924465.1 uncultured Leptospiraceae bacterium | reverse complement strand
GTATCAGGTGATATTGATGGATTTTTTGGTTTAATGGTAGATAATTTAATTCAAATTTTAGTTCTCATTCAATTGACAAAATTTATTTGCGGTTTTCCAAATGAATTTATCTTGTCTACAGTTTTGCCCGGAGCTGCATTTTCTATTTTAATTGGAAATTTGTTATATGCTTATCAAGCGTATAAATTAGCTCAAGAAACAGGAAGAGATGATGTTACAGCCTTGCCTTATGGTATCAATACTGTTTCTTTGTTTACTTTTATTTTTTTTGTAATGTTTCCTGTTTATCAAAAGACAGGAGACTACAAGACTGCTTGGAAGGCTGGACTTATGGCTTCTTTTTTAAGTGGATTGATAGAGTTTTTAGGTTCTTTTGTTGCTGATTGGATTCGTCGCGTGACGCCAAGGGCAGCATTACTTTCTGCTCTTGCGGGAATTGCAATTACTTTTATTTCTATGGATTTTTTGATTCGTACATTTCATAATCCTGTTATTGCTTTTATTCCACTTGCAGTAATTTTAGCTCAATATTTTGGAAAAGTTCGTTTTCCTGCTCGCGTTCCTGCAGGTTTAGTAGCAGTAGTTTTGGGTACTCTCATTGCTTGGAGTTCAAGGTTTTGGTCTAATAACCCTATGATGAATCCAGCGTCTTTATTTGATTCTACAAAGCATATTGGATTTTATTTTCCTATTGTTTATTTCAATGATGTTTGGGATGGAATTACTTGGGAAAATATCAAAGAATACTCTGCATTTATTATTCCAATGGGCATTACAAATGTGATTGGCTCCTTACAAAATGTAGAATCTGCAGAGGCAGCAGGTGATAAATACAATACTCGAAATTCACTTTTAGTGAATGGTATTGGAACTATACTTGGTGCTCTTTTTGGTTCTCCTTTTCCAACTACAATTTATATAGGTCATCCGGGTTGGAAAGGGATTGGTGCAAGAATTGGTTATTCTATTTTAAATGGAACATTTATTACAACCATGTGTTTGGTTGGACTTATGGGTTTTATCTCTCAACTCGTACCGATTGAAGCTGGAATGCCAATTTTACTTTGGATTGGAATCATCATTGGTGTTCAGGCTTTTGAGTCTACGCCCATTGCTCATGCTCCAGCTATTGTATTTGGACTTTTTCCAGCCATTGCTGGTTGGGGAACCCTTCTTGTACAAAGTGCTTTTCGTTATGGAAATGGGGTTTTAACAGGGGTTTTAGCCAAACTAGAAAATCCAGAAAATGTGGCAGTTGCTTTGGATAAGGTTCCAAATGAAGCACTTCCTTTTCAACTTCATGGTTTAATTTCTCTTTCACAAGGATTTCTTTTGACATCAATGGTATGGGCAGCTCTTACGGTTGCAGTAATTGAGAGGCGCTTTTTTGTAACAGCTTATTGGAGTTTTGTTGGAGGAATTTTAACTGCTGTTGGTTTAATTCATTCTTATGAATTACAAGGAAATGAAATTTTAGGTAATTATAAATTTCCTGCCTCACAAGAATTTTTGCTTGCATATATTTTACTTGGGATTTTCTTTTATGCCTTAGGAATCTTCTATAACAAAGAAGAGCCTGAGGGTACATGACAAAAGTTGAAATTCTTTCTTATAAAGAAAATCCAAGTTTTCGAAATTTGGATTTTGAAATGATTAAACCCATTCCCAACTTTAAAAAAATTGAAGAAGCTTTAAACGAAGTTCCTCCTATTTTAATTGCCTCTGCTATATTGGATGATGTAGGATTTACTTATTTACTAGATTATTATTTACGTTACGTGCAAAAGACTACAGTTAGAAGAATTTTACAAAATCCAATGTTTTATCCAGAAGCTTTAATGGAACTTTTTTATTGTCAAGTAACAGCTTATCATAAAGCTATTTTACAAAAAAAATCTCCTCCCGAGCTTATTTCTTCTTATTGGACCTATTTAAGCAAAGCTGAATACGCTATAATATTTAAACATTTGATCTTACAAACAAAAGATACTGAGGCTACAAAGGTAATTTTACGAAAAATAGATTTAGTTCATTTGAAACTTATGACTTCTTCTGGAAGTGTGCCTTCTCATAAAATCTTAGAATTTTTTAAACGTTTAGGCCCAGAGATTCAAAAAATTGCCGCTCAAGACATGCAAATGTATGACTTTGTTTTTAATTTAGCTACAAATAATTCTGATGAAGAATATTTATCTTATTTAGAAGAATATACTACAATTTTTGATCAACTTAGAGTAGCTTCTTTCTTTTTTGAAGAGTTAGAAAGAGAGGAGAAAATAAGAGGAAAGCCTTTCAGTTACTTGGAAATTTTTGAAAAATGTGCAGTTATTCCAAAAGATACCTTACCAATTATTCTTGCTGTTTTTATAGAGAAAGGATGGCTCACTGAAACTCAAAAAGAAACTATATTAGCATATTATAATAAAGAGAATTAGATTTTTGAGTGCTTTGATTTAAAATTTGTTATGCTTAAAGTAATTTCTTTTTTGAAATTTTTGTATGAGCTTTTACTTTTTAATCTATTTTCATTTATGATAATATAAATGATTTACAAAAATCCTGGTATAAATAATATAGGTTTCAAGATGACCGGGTAGTTCGTTCTCTGGTTCTTAAAGGACATTTAGGGTTGATAAATGAAAGTAATTTACGGGAGATTTTAGAAGAAATTTTACTTCCTCCCATAATTCTTTATTCAATCAAAGTGATTCAAAAAAAGTCCCATTATCTTATAGAAATAAATCTTGACAACTTAGAACATTTTTATGGTTCTGTTTCTTTAGGGGATTGTGAAGCTATCTCCCATACCTTGCATAAGGCGTTGGATGAGAGATTTCCTAATGAGAACTATACATTGCAAGTAAGCTCTGCAGGAGCTGAAAGAGAAATCAAGATTCCCGGTGACCTGGAAAGATTTAAAAATCTTCCTATGAAAATTCGGTTTGTAGATGAGAATGGTCTAGAGAAAGCGGAAGTTGTCCATTTCATTTCTCAGAAGGAAGGGGTTTTTGAATTTCAATCTTATGCAGGTAAACGTAAAAATACAAAAGAAAAATTAAAAAAAAGTTTTTTCTTAACTCTGAAAGATATTAAAAAAGGAAATTTGTATTTAGATTATTAGGATGGCAAAGAAGCACTCAAAAGAAGAAGTTAGTATTGTCGAAGCAGTTCAGCAATTCTGCATTGAACGAGCCGAGAAAGGATTAAACATTTCCAAAGAAGCTGTAATGAATATTATTCGTGATTCTTTGGCTTTAGCTTATAAACAAAAGTTAGGAATTGAGGACGAGAATTCTCTTCGCGTTGAATTTGTAGATAAAAATGAAGTAAAAATTATTATAAAAAAACAAGTTGTTGAAGGACCAACTAAAAACCCACTTGAAATTTCTTTTGATGAAGCTAAATCTATTTATCCTGATTGTGAGATTGGAAGCTTTCTTGAATTTAGTGAAAAACCTAAGGAATCTCGAATTGTTTCCAATCAGGCTCGTCAAATTGTCTTTCAGAAAATTCGGGAAATAGAAATAGAACAACTCTATCAAGAGTACAAAGCAAAAGAAGGAGAATTGACACACGGTTATTTTCAGCGATTTGTAGATCGGGACGTTATGAGTATTGACTTAGGCAAGGTAGATGGAATTATGCCTAGGCGAGAGCAAAATCCAAATGAGCGTTTTAAGCCGGGGGATCGTCTTAAAGCGATTATTTCCAAGGTTGAAATTAAAAAAGATAAACATAACGAACCAACTTTAGTTGTTAGTCTCTCGCGTGCTTCAGGAGATTTTGTAAAAAAATTATTCGAAATGGAAATTCCAGAAATTTACGATGGTTTAGTTCAAATTGTAGACATTGCTAGAGTTCCGGGGGTTCGCACAAAAATTGTTGTGAAAGGTACAAGAGGCGATATTGACCCTGTAGGGGCATGTGTTGGGATGAAGGGTGTTAGAATTCAGTCTATTGTTAGAGAATTAGGAAACGAAAGGATAGACATTATTCAATATTCCGAAGATATGATTGACTATTTAGTAAATTTAATTTCTCCAGCCAAACCAGTAGAAATCAAAATTGACTCAGAAAATCGAGAAGCTTTAATTATTGTTCCTGATGATTCCTTATCTTTGGCAATAGGGACCAATGGGTCTAATGTAAAGCTTGCAAGTCAAATTAGTAAATTTAGACTAGATGTAAAGTCTATTTCTAGTTACAATGAGAGTATGACTGCTCCCGAAGCAAGAGCTAAACTTGAAAAATTATTCCAACCTAAGGAAGAGGAAAATTCTCAAACCTCTCAGGAAACAGAAGAGGGAATGAGTTTAAGAGAAATTCCGGGTTTGAGTCATAGAGTTATTTCTCTTCTTGAAGCAGGTGGAATTAAAAATGTAGAAACTCTTATTGAAATGAATCCTACAGAACTAGCAAAGATTCCGGGAATAGGTAAGACAACTGCTGAACAAATTTTGAATATTTTGAAGGAAACGGTGGAATTGGTAGATGAGTAAATCTACTAAAAAGGGGTTATATGGAAGAAAAAAAAACCAGCGAAACGTCAATTAAAGAGCAACTTGGTACTGGGAAAAAGATTATCATAAAAAAGAAATCAACTTCAGCGAGTTCGGTTCCCACAGAGTCACAAAAAGCAATTGATGGGATTTTTGATAAAGATAAATTAGAACAAGCCAAAAAAGAAACAGTTAAAACAGAAGAGATTACCACTGAAATATCTGCAGAGAAAGCTAAAAAAGAACAATCCTCTGTTAGTGTTTCCACCTCATCTGAGAAAATAGAACCTACGCTTGCTCCCTCATCTTCACCAAGTCCTACTACTCCTCCTCTTGGTTTAACAAATAAGATTGAAAGAAATCCGATTATTTCAAGACCAATTAAAACTGAAAAGCCCTCTACAGGTTCCACTAGCTCTCCACAAGAAACAGGAACTAAAAGAGCAAGTACGAGAGTTTCTTCTTTTATTCCAAAATCGGGAAAACAAGGTGCAAACAGGCAAAGCAGTAGTCAGCAACATTCCAAGAAATCATTTCAAAAATCAAACCAGAATAAACAACAGGGTTCTCCTACAAACAAGCCTTCGCAAGCTCCTAAACTCTCTAAGTTTTCTATTATAGAAACTCCACCCGCCGAGATTGCTCAAACTGAGACAGCCTCTCATGCAGGACGAAAAAGAAATTTATTCATAGTTGAAAAAACAAAAGAAAAAGAAGAAGCTCTAGAAGAGAATTCTAAGTTTTTTAAACAAATCCAACAGAAAAAATCATCCACTCCAGTGAGTGGAACTAGTGTTCCCAAAGAAATTTCCATTATGGAAAACATTCAAGTGGGAGAACTTGCTAAGAAACTAAATCTCAAACCCAATGATGTGATAGCAAAACTCATGAAAATGGGCACCATGGTCACTATCAACAATGTAATTGATAGTGAAACTGCCGCAATTCTCGCGGATGAATATGGTTGTAAAGTAAAAATAGTTTCGCTTTATGAGGAAACAGTAATTCACGAAGAACCCGACAATCCAGAGGATTATATCACGCGTCCTCCAGTTGTAACTATTATGGGACATGTCGATCACGGGAAAACTAAACTTTTGGATACAATTCGCCAAAGTGCGGTAGCAGAAAGTGAAGCAGGAGGAATTACACAACACATTGGAGCTTACCAAGTAACCACAGATCGAGGTACAATTACATTTTTAGATACACCCGGTCATGAAGCATTTACACAAATGCGAGCTAGAGGTGCTTCTATTACGGATATAGTTGTACTAGTAGTTGCGGCAGACGATGGAGTTATGCCTCAAACTATTGAGGCTATCAATCATGCAAAAGAAGCCAAGGTTCCTATTGTAGTGGCTATCAATAAGATTGATCTTCCTCAAGCGAATCCGGAAAAGGTCATGCAAGAATTAGCGAACTTGGGTTTACAAGCAGAAGAATGGGGAGGAGCCACAATTACCTGTAAAATTTCTGCTAAACAAAAAATAGGCATTGATAAACTTTTGGAGATGATTCTTCTTCAAGCAGAGATCTTGGAACTAAAAGCAAATCCAAATCGAAAAGCCAAAGGAACAGTTTTAGAAGCTAGGTTAGATCCAGGTCGTGGTCCTGTGGCTACTGTCTTAGTTCAAAATGGCACTCTGCGTGTGGGGGATCCTTTTCTTGCAGGGGTATACTCTGGAAAAGTTCGTGCTATGTTCAATGATCATGGACAATCGATTAAAGAGGCTCCTCCTTCTTGTCCCGTTTTAGTTACAGGTTTGGATTCTGTTCCCGATGCGGGAGATCCTTTTGACGTTATACGCGATGAAAAAGAAGCCCGTCAAATCTCTCAGCATCGAAAAGAATACCAGCGAATTGGACAAGCCAAAAATATGGTTCGAGTTACTTTGGATAACATGAATGAAATTATCCAACAAGGTGCTCTAAAAGAACTGAAAATTATTATAAAAAGTGATGTTCGTGGAACTGCAGAAGCAATAGAAAAATCTTTACAAAAACTTTCAAATGAGTCTGTGAGGCTTACAGTCATTCATTCTGGAACAGGTGCCATTACTGATTCCGATGTTATGTTAGCTTCAGCATCTAACGCCATCATTATAGGGTTTCATGTTCGAGCCAATCCAAGAACTGCTTCTCTTGCAGAACGAGAGGGAGTTCAAATCAAATATTACAGCATTATTTACGATGTAGAAAATGATATTCGTGCTGCCATGGAAGGACTTTTAGAGCCGGAGAGAATAGAGGTTACTACTGGAAAATTAGAAATTCGAAAAATTTTCTATATATCTAAAGTAGGAAACATTGCCGGTTGTATGGTTATTGAAGGAAAAGTTCATAAAAATCATTATGTGAGGGTAATTCGAAACGATGTAGTTGTTTTTGACGGAAAAATCAAATCTCTAAAACGAAACAAAGATGATGTTTCTGAAGTTTTAGCAGGGTTTGAATGTGGTTTAGCTTTAGATGGTTTCAACGATATCCAAGAGGGAGACGAACTAGAAACCTATGAAGTACAAATTGTGCCAAGGAAGTTAAAATAAAAATTGGATGAAATTCGTAAAAAAAGAATTGAATCTGAAATTATTCGGGTTCTAGCCAGCCTACTTGTCTCTGGTAAAGTCAAGGATCCTCGTATAGGAATTGTATCTTTTCATAGAGCAGAACTCTCACCAGATATGAGCATAGTAAAAATTTGGATAACTTCTTATATTGAAGAAAGGCAAAAAGGTAAATTTCTTTCTGCTATGAAAAATGCAAGAGGCTTTTTCCAAAAAGTTTTAGCAGAAGAGTTAAAATTAAGAGTTACTCCAAAAATTGTTTTTATTTGGGATGAAAACTATCTTAAAGCAGTGAAAGTAAATGAGCTAATAGACAGACTCTCTCAAGAAAGTAAACTTCGCATACAAGAGCAAAAAAAACTTGAGTGACTGTGGTTTTTTTTTAGTTAACAAGCCTGAGAATATTACTTCTTCTGACTTTGTTCAAACAATTAAACGTTTAACAAAGGTAAATAAAATTGGACATACTGGGACGTTAGATAGATTTGCACAGGGACTTTTAATTTTACCATTTGGAAAGTATACAAATTTTTCTTCTTATTTTCTTACAGCTAATAAAACTTATATTGCGGAAGTAAGATTTGGGAAGTTTACAGATTCTGGAGATAGAGATGGAACTGTATTAAACGAGATTTCATTTGATTCAGTAAATACATGGATTTTGCAAAATAAAGAAAAACTTATCCAAGAGTTAGAAAACTTAACCCAAATAAAAGAACAAATTCCACCTAAAATTTCCGCTTTGAAAATTTCAGGACAAAGACAATCAGATTTGTTTAGAAAAAATGTAGACTTTGAATCTAAACCTAGACCCATTCAAGTTTATAATGTTAAAATATTGCAAATAACGGATATGTCGTTCACGATTGAAATCAAAGTAAGCTCTGGAACCTATATTCGTAAGTTGATTATAGATCTTTCTGAAAAACTGAAATTTCCTATGTATTTAGGAAATTTAACAAGAACACAAGTTGGAGAAATTTCTTTAAACGGTGCAAATACTCTAAAAGACTTTCAAACGGGAAAGTATAAAGTTTTTTCTGCTTTAGAAATATTAGATATTCCTAATATACTAGTGAATGAATTTGAAGAAAAGCAAGTTAAAGAAGGAAAGAAAATTTTTATTTCTAATCTATCACCTCAATTTTTATTTTCCAATCACAAAGGGGAAATTATCGCATGGTGTGAAAAGCAAGGAGAAGATTATAAATTTTTAAGAGTGTTTGCATACATCACTTAGGAGAATAAAATGAAAAAAACAAA
>CALDSP010000157.1 GCA_937924465.1 uncultured Leptospiraceae bacterium | reverse complement strand
AAAAACACAATCAAAGAAAAATATGGAAATCCTAGTCGAGAGTATTTAATAGAAAACAATTTCGGAATTGTTTTAGAAAAAGAAATTCCAGCAAAAACAGAAAAAAAAGCAGAAGAAGGAGAGGAAGAATCCACTCAAGAACAAATCGATACATCTAACAAAATCCCCGTAGCGTTAATTTGGAATTTAACTTCTGAATCAGAAAACAAAGTAGATGGAGGATATATTATCCAATGGAATGAACCTTATCAAAAGAAACTTTACACAAAGCGAATGGATTATTTTAGTGCCGAACTTTCAAAGATTATCAATTCCGATTTCAAGGAATATTTTTCTTACAGAGAAACCAAAATTATTTTTGACTTATTCAATACACCTCCATCTTTACAGATGGAAAAAATTACAGAAATCCCAACAAAATAAATTTGGTCATTACACAAGTAGAATCAGAAATTCATCAGCCTGTTTCTATTGTATTTGAATATGTTCGAAATTTTGAGAACATGCCAAATTATAATTCTTCCGTACTCTTTGCTAAATGGTTAGATATTAGTTTCACTACTTGTCATGTAAAGATTGGTCTATCTATTTTACAGTTTGAAGGTGAATACAAAATAGTAGAACTCGTACAAGACAAAAAAATTGTTGCAAATTGTAAGACAAATCTAATTGAGTTTGAAGATGTGTATGAATTTGAAAACTTGGAGAATGCTACAAAACTAATTATCACAGATAGCACCCAACTAAAAGGATTTTTGGCTCTAAGTGAAAGCATACTTCGTCCAAATATGAAAAGAGAAATGGAAGCAAATATGCGAACCTTAAAAAAAAATTTAGAAAAGAGAGGGCATTAATAATGTTTGTAGACTGGGAAAGAATTTCTTTACTTGCCGATCCAAACGATCCTGAAGAACAAGTTTGGTTACAAGATACCATCCAAGAGCTCGTTTTAGATTTAAACAATAAAATGGAGAATCTCAGTTCTCTATTAAATCAAAAGAAAGTAGAAGATTTACAATCAAGTTTGCATCAAATGAAAGGAGTAGCTGCTAATTTTGGATTTGAACTATTGGCAAAGCAAACAAGCCAAGCTGAAGATTTTTTTCGCACCTCTCAATTTGAAAAAGGGGCTGAATTAGTTTTACAATTAAAAACTACTTGGGAAAATACAAAACAAGAGTTAAAAACTAAATTTACTTTGTAATCACTATAAAATTTGCCAATTTAGACCAATCCTTTGTATTTGCAAGTTGAGACTCAGGAAATATGCTAATGGTAGTCACACCAATTTCTCTTGCTTTTAATCTATAAGTAACTCCCATAAAATAATCACTATGAAATCTTCCGTTAATGTGAATCATTTTTTGAGATTTTCTCACTTCTCTTGCTATTATCTCTGCCATAGATTCATCCCAAATGTGTTGAGCAAAAAGAAAGTTTTCTAAATTTTGAGAATGAGTTCTCCCCATTGCCTCTAGAAATTTTGTTTCATAAACAGGATCTCTGTATTTTTTAACAAGCTCCAAATTAGGCAAATATAAGTACGATAAACCAGAAAACTCATTCCAAATTTCAATCCCTTTACGAGATACAGCTCTCACGTAACGTCTAGGGGGATTAGCAGCATAAACCTTAATTTTTTTTTCTTTAGCAAATTCAAAGATTGGTTTATAATCTTTCCAATTATTCCAAAGTCGCATGTTTTCTTGAAACATGTTTTCATCATACAAACCATTCATATATTCGTTTATAATAATTTGTTGATCTCTTTCTAACATTTCCATAGAAATAGCAAAATCTACGTTACGTGACAAGGTTTGGATAAGTTCAAATTTCCACTCATGTCCAACTTTATCATTGTGTTCCTCTCCTAAAATTAGAACACTAGTTTCTTGAAAAGAGAATTCAATGTCTTTTATAGAAGCATTTGTACCATCTGGTTTCAAAATTTGCACTTGAGAGAATAGTGGAAAAGCAAACAACATAAACAAATATTTGTGAATTTCAAAAAATAATTTCCAAGTTTTCAAATAAATTCCTCTTCCACTAAAGCTACATGAGGTAAGTTTCTATATCTTCCATCTAAGTCTAAACCATAACCTACAAGAAAAATATCGGGAATTTCAAAGCCAATATATTTAATTTTATGTTCAAATTTATGTTTTTGTTTTTTTACAAACAAAGAACAAATCTCAAAACTTTTCGGTTTATTTAGTAAAATCTCTGCTACAATTTTATTTAAAGTAAGCCCTGTATCTATAATATCTTCAACAAGTAAGACATGATATCCTGAAATTTTTCTTTCATAAAGAGAAACAATTTTTACATTTCCAGAAGATACAGTAGAATCTCCATAAGAAGAGGCTAATATAAACTCAACTTCTACATTAGTTTTAATTTGCCGAATTAAGTCGGCAATGAAGATCATGCTTCCCTTTAAAATTCCAAAAGCAATTATATCTTTACCATTGTAGTCATTTGTAATTTCTTTTCCTAGCTCTTGTACTCTTTTTTGAATTTCTTGTTCTGTCAAAAAAACTTTCATTCTAGATTTCCTTTACTTGGATTAAAAAAGAAGATGAGATTTCCGTTGCAAGGTTGTTTTATGGCTTTCCATGAATTTTCTTTCAAACTGACTCCTAAAAAAGAGCAAGTAGGAAATTTATGAAACAATGAATTTGAACTTGTATTTCCAAGTAGTAAATTTGCAACTTGTTCCATCTCGGGATTGTGTCCAACAAATAATAAACTTTCTTGATCATCGGAAAGACTATTTAATAATTCAAAATAAGTTTTTGGTGTTGTATCATATAATTCGTGAATAACTTTTATGTTGTTTACGAAATTAAAGTTTTTAGTTAAATAAGAATAAGTTTGGACTGTTCTTTTTGCATTCGATATATAAGCAAAATCAATTTTTATTTTTTTAAAACGAATAAATTTTCTCAATAGTTGAATACTTTTTATTCCTCTTGGAGCTAGCCCCCTTTCATGATCATTTGTAAAAGGAGTATCCCAATCTGATTTCGCATGACGTAAGAGATATAAATATTTCATGACATATATTTTTGAAGAACCTCTGGAATTTCAAAATCTCCTGCTTCTGTTTGATAGTTTTCCATAATTGCTGCTAAAGTTCTACCAAGTGCAAGACCAGAACCATTAATGGTATGAACTAAGAAATTTTTACCCTCTTTAGATTTATAACGAATTTTTCCTCGTCTAGCTTGGAAGTCTTTAAAATTTGATACAGAAGAAATTTCCATGTAACGATCAAGACCCGGCATCCAAACTTCTAAGTCATAGGTAATTGAAGATGAATTTGAAGTATCTCCCGAACAAAGTAAAACAACTTGATAGTGCAAACCTAATTTTTTTAAGATATTTTCTGCATGAGAAAGCATTGCCTCATGTTCTTTTTCGGAGTCTTCTGGTTTTGTAAACTTAACTAACTCTACTTTTTGAAATTGATGAACTCGAACTAAGCCTCTTGTATCTTTTCCATGAGAGCCAGCCTCTCTTCTAAAACAAGAACTAAAAGCCATTATGGAAATTGGAAGTTCTTCTTCTTTTATAATCTCATCTCGAAATAAATTGGTTAGTGGAACTTCTGCAGTAGGAATTAAATTGAGTTCGTCTTTCTCTAAACGATAGTATTCATCTTTGAACTTGGGATATTGTCCTGTTGTTACCATGCAAGAGTCATTTACAAGAGTAGGAATCCAAACCTCTTTGTACCCATGCTCTTTAGAATGAACGTCAAGCATAAAATTCATTAAGGCTCTTTCTAGCTTTGCAGCTTTTCCAAAATACGTGTAAGCTCTACTTCCAGCTATTTTCACACCCCTTTCAAAGTCTAAAATTTTAAGTTGTTCTCCAATTTCATAATGAGTTTTAGCAGGAAAAGGAAAATTACGTTTAGCGCCAAACGTCCTAATAATTACATTTTCAGAAGAATCTTTTCCAAAGGGAACTTTTTCATCAAGTATATTGGGAAGGTTGAGATTTAAGTCATTTAATTTAGTTTCAAGTTCTTCTAGAATTACCTCCAATTCTTTGATTTGATTTCCTACTTCTTTCATTTGTTTTGAGGCTTCACTGATATCTTCCCCTTTGGATTTTTTAATTCCAAGCTCCTTGCTAACGCGGTTTCGTTCTGCTCTAAGTTGTTCAGCTTTTGTTTGCAAAGATCTTTTTTGTTGGATTAAATCTTCTAATTCAAGAACTACTTTTGTATCTTGAAAACCCCGTTTATTTAATAACTCTTTAAGCTCACTTGGATGGTTTGAAATAAAATGCAAATCTAACATAAGACTCTTTTCTTGTGAATAAAATTTTGTGAATTTTGAAATACTTGTTCTTCAACTTTTTGTTTAGGTTCACTTCTTAAATGAAATAAATGTTTCATAACATAAGAAGTATAAGATGGCTCATTTCGTTTTCCTCTATGTGGCATAGGTGCTAAATAAGGAGCATCCGTTTCCACTAAAATATTTTGCAAAGGGATTTTAGAGGCGGCTTCTTGGATTTCTTTAGCATTTCTAAAAGTAAGAATTCCAGAAAATGAGATATAAAAACCTAAGTCTATAAATTTTTTTGCATATTCTAAATTATATGCAAAACAGTGGATAGTCCCAAAAACTTGATTTTTATATTGAGAGAGAATTTGATAAGTATCTTCTGCTGCATCACGGGAATGAACAACAATAGGAACTCCCAATTGAATAGAAAGCTCAATAAATTTTCGAAAAACATCCTCTTGTCGCTTCTTTTCCTGTAAGTGATAGTAATCAAGCCCTATTTCTCCAATTCCAACAAATTTAGGATGACTTCTTAAATTTTCTGTAAGACAAATAATTTTTTCAATTTCAGAATCTTGCACTTGGTGACAAGGATGGCATCCTATTGTAAAATAAATTTGAATTTCATCAGAAAATCTTTCTGCAATCTCTAATGCATGCAAGGAAGAAGACTCATCAATCCCTATTTGAATAATTTGTTTGATTCCATGTTGCTTTGCATTAAAAAGAGCTTGGGAAATTTCTAAGCCTTTTTCTTGTAATAAGTCCAAATGGCAATGAGTGTCTACAATTGCAGAAATCATAATACTAAAAATTTAGAAATTTAAGTTATGAAAACTATTTTTCAATATGCAATCTTTTTTAATATTACACAACGTTTTAAAAATTTTAGAGCTTTATTTCATTATTTAGGACTTCCTTTGATTTTGTTATAAACATCAATCACTAGGTCTACTCGATCAGAAATGATTCCATCTACTCCATAACGAATAAATTCCTCCATTTCTTTTGGATCGTTGACTGTCCATGGATAAAGTTTGTATCCATACGAATGCATTTCTTTTACATAATTCTCATTCACAAGCTCTCGTCCCATAGCTAAAATATCGGGCTCTGCCTTGCTATTGAGATAAAGGTTTCGCAAAATGACTTTTTTGTAATAAGCAAGTTCAGCATCTTCAAAACTAGAGTAAATTTGACCACGAAGGATATTTGGATTTGTTTGCTTGACAGCTTCTAATACATAGGGATTAAAAGAAGTAATAAAAACTTTGTTTTCCAATTTTTTTTCTGTTACAAGTTTTGCAACCTTAGTTCCAACTTGTATAGCAGATTCTCCCGATTTTTCCGATTTAATTTCAATATCAATGGGAACCTTGCCACCAAATTCATTTAAAACTTCTTCTAAGGTTGGAATTTTTTCTCCCTTAAATTCACTTACTAAAAAATTAGAAACGTCAAGCGACAACACCTCTTCCTTAGTCATTTTATCAATGTTACCTTTAAACTTCTTTGAAAAAAGAAATCCTTTTTTTGCATTGAGACGAATTTCTTCAATAGACATTTCAGAAAGTTTCTTTTGAAATATGGGTATAAAATAAGAGCCTGCCTCTAACTGCTTTAATTCTTGCAGTGTAAAATCGGAAACCTTTCCTTTTCCGTTTGTTGTTCGTTCCAAGGTATAATCATGAATTACAATTAGTTCTCCCGACTTACATTCCATAGTATCTAATTCAAACCCTGCTCCTAGTTTTGCAGCAAAACGAAAAGCACTCATTGTGTTCTCGGGAGCAAACACTCTCGTACCTCTATGTCCAATAGGTAAGAACTCTTGTGGAAGGACTTCTTTCACTTTTTGAATCCTTGGGTTGTGGGTGACACTACACTCACTGATAAAGAGAGTTACAAACAATAAATATAAAACATACTTTCTTAAAATAAACATTTCTTTACTCCACTATATAATCCTTTAATTTTTTAGCTCGACTTGGATGTCTTAACCTCCTGAGAGCTTTTGCCTCAATTTGACGAATACGCTCTCTTGTAACTTTAAATTGATAGCCTACTTCCTCTAGAGTTTGAGCATATCCATCATCTAAACCAAATCGCATACGAATTACTTTTTGTTCTCTAGCAGGCAATGTATGCAAAACTTGTCGAATTTGCTCTGCAAGAATACTAGAGGCGGCAGAGTTAAGAGGAGACTCTACTTGTTTGTCTTCCACAAAATCACCAAGTTCGGAATCTTCTTCACTTCCAACTGGAATTTCTAGAGAAATTGGTTCGCGCCCAACGTTCTTTACTGCTTTAACTTTAGCAACAGACCAACCCAATCTCTCTGCTATTTCTTCATTAGTAGGATCCCTTCCAAATTCTTGAACAAATTGGCGTTGTTCTCGAACAACTTTGTTCACCTGTTCAATCATATGTACTGGAACACGAATAGTCCTAGCTTGATCAGAAATAGCTCTTGTTATTGCCTGACGTATCCACCATGTAGCATAAGTAGAAAATTTATAACCTTTTTTGTATTCAAATTTATCAACAGCTTTAATAAGCCCTATGTTTCCCTCTTGAATGAGATCAAAAAAATGCATTCCTCTATTCGCATAACGTTTTGCAATCGAAACAACAAGTCTAAGATTCGCCTTTACAAGTTCTTTTTTTGCTTGTGCAATTTCACGTTCTCCTTTTATAATTTTTTCTCCCCACGCTTTAATTTCTGAAGTGGTAGCTCCTGCTTCTTGTTCCATACGTCGAAGTTTTCTTTCATTATTGCGAATATCTTTAATTACCTCTCGAACCTCATCAATGGAAGTACCCATCATTCTTTCAATTTCTTCTAAATTTTCATTTTTTTCTATGAATTTATTAAAAGTTTTAATTTCACGAACATCATGGCCATAGCGAGCTTTAATTTTCAGAAAATGTCGATCAATTTCTTTTATACGAAATACCATAGATTTTATTTTTTGAGAAATTTTTTGAATTTCTTTTTGAGAAACACCAATCTCTCTAACTGCCTGATCAATCTTTGCATTTGCACTATCAATTTTTTCTTTTAACTCTTTGTATTTACGACTATTTTCTGAATATCTTTTAATTTTGTTTTGACATTCATTTAAAACCTTTTCTTCATTTTGAATGATTTCCATATTTTGAAAAAAGAGCTTTTCTAGCCTATCTACTTCAGTTTGATTTAGGGCATAAAATTTATCTACATGAGCAATTTCATAAACTCGAATTTTCTTATTTCTTATTTTAGGCATAAGTTTCATGAATGTTGCACGAAGTATGCTAGAGCTTAAAATAGTTTCTTCAATAATTTTTTCACCTTTCTCTATACGTTTTGCAAGAAATACTTCTGTTTCTCCCGAAATAAGACTCACCTTACCAATCTCTTTTAAATATAAACGAATGGGATCTTCTGAAGAACCACTCAAAGAAGGATGCTCTTTTTTCTTACGAGAGGGCTTTTCTTCTTTATTTGAAAGAGGTTCGTCAAACTTTTTTGTGTATTCTTCGACTACTTCAATTCCCATTTCATGAAGCAAAGTAAATAGATCATCAATTCTTTCCGAATTTAAAATTTTTTCTGGAAGAATATCATTGATTTCGTCGTAAGAAATTTCTCCATTTGCCTTGCCTATAGCAATTATTCTTTGAACTGCTGGTAAGCTTTGTAAATTCTCCATTCTAACCCCTTTTTACTTTATTTAACGATTGCGTAATTGAGAAACCACTACATCCAAATTAGAACGCAGACGAATCACTCTTTTCATTTTTTCATCGATACTTAGACGTTTATCCGCTTGAATTGATTCTAATTCAGAAAGAATTTTTAATTTTTTGTATATAAGCATAGCATCAAAGAATCCATTTTCAAGTTGCTTGGGTTCTCCTAAATTTGATTTTTCATTCACTTCCAAAAGAGCTGAGAAAATTGAATTTTTTACATCTTCTTGAAGTTCATCCAGTGACTCAATAGTTATTTCCTTTCCCTTAACATACTGTGTTATAAGATATTCATATACAAATCTACAAGTATCATCTATAAACTCTAAATAAAAACTAGGATAAATACCATCCAAAAGAAAAGGATACAAAATCAAATAACCAAGAAAAAACCTTTCATAAACCTGCAAATGAGATGATACTTCTGATTTTCTTATTTGTTTATCGTCCTTTAATGTAGAAAAACTTACTTTTGTTTCTTTTTTTATATCATCAACAATTGCTTTTGGATTGATACTTAAAAGTTTACCAACCTCTGTTAGGAAAAAATCTTTAATTACTTCTTGATGAAATCCTTTGATAAATTGAAACAATTTCTCTATCACTTTCTTTTTTTCTTCCAATGGAGAACTAGAATTCACATTTCCTAAGAGTTCCTGAACTGCAAAAAGACTACCATGAATTCCCTCACTTAACAATTGTTCAATTTCAAGCTTACTTTTTTGGCGAGAAAGTTCAAAAGGATCTATTCCATTTTCTAACAAAACAACTTTTGTTTCTAAACCTTCCTGTAAACAAATCTCTACTGCTCGAAAGGCAGCCTTTCTACCAGCGTTATCTCCATCAAAACACAAAATCAACTGATCTACATAATTATGGAGAATTCTAACCTGTTCTTGAGTAAGTGATGTTCCAAGTGGAGCTACTACATTCTGAATTCCTTTAGAATGAAATCCAATCACATCCAAATATCCTTCTACTAAAACAGCAGATTTCTGTTCCCGTAAACTAGACAGAGCTTGAAACAATCCATAAAACATTTTCCCTTTATTATAAATAGGGCTTTGCGGACTGTTAATATATTTAGCTTCTTGAGAATCTTGAAAAACTCTTCCTCCAAATCCTGCTACTTTTCCATTTAAGTCAATAATTGGAAAAATAATTCGATTTCGGAAAAAATCATAATAACCTTTATCCTCTTTTTGTTTGATGAGCCCAAGTAACAAAGCCTTTTGGATTTTTTCAGACTGATCTTTTAATAGAACTTCACTATTTTGAAATCCGGGGAGAGCATATCCTAAAGAAAAATCTTCCCATTCCTTGGAAGACAATCCTCTTTGAGAAAGATAATCTCTTGCTTGTTTACCAGCACTAGATTGTAGATTATTTTTGTAATATTGCATGTATTCAAAATTGAGTTGATAGAGTTCTTCCTTTTTTCTTTCTTCTTTTTCTTGGGTGTAGCGTTGCTCTAAGGGAATCCCAGCATAGTTAGCTAAAATTTCTAAGGCTTTTTTGAAATCGACTTTTTCGTAGTTTTGTACGAAAGAAAAAATATCTCCTGATTTACCACATCCAAAACAATGAAAGATCCCCAAACTTGGAGAAACTGTAAAAGAAGGAGTTTTTTCTTTGTGAAATGGACAAAGTCCTAAAAAACGCTTTCCAGCCTGTTTTAATTTCACGTAACGAGAAATGTAACGTTCAATGGAAATTTCTCGTTTGATTCTATCTTTTATATCACTTGCAAACAAAAGACTATGTAAGTTTAGATTTTACAATTTTGGAAACTAAAGCACCTTCTACATTTTTCCCTTTTAACTCTGCCATTACCTTACTCATCACTTTGCCTATGTCGGAAGAAGATTTCGCCCCCATCTCAGCAATTGTTTTATCTGCAAGAGCAGAGATCTCTTCTTCAGGCACACTAGGAGGAAGATAAGATTCTAAAAATTTTGCCTCAGACTCTTCTTTTTCAGCTAAATCAATTCGGGATGCCTTTCTATATTCTTGGGCTGTATCTTTTCTCTTTGAAATATTTTTCTTGATAATTTGAATTACTTGATTGTCTTCCAAAGTAGAACTACCCGTTTTTGTGAGTTCATATTGCAAATCAGCTTTGAGCATACGGAGAGTAGAAAGGTCAGGCTCCCTTTTACTTTTCATAGCTTGCTTTAAATCTTCGTTAATTTTTTGCTGTAGACTCATGGACTAAGGTTTTTCTTTCTTGTTAAATAATTTTTTCTTTCTTTCGCGTTTTCTTTTCACTGCCTCAATGGCTTTTTTACGAATTAAACTAGGCTTTTCGTAGTACTCTCGCTTTTTGATTTCACTCAAAATCCCTGCGTTAGCACAATCTCTTTTGAATCTTCTCAATGCAGATTCTAAAGACTCTCCTTCTTTTACTGTAATTCCAACCATTCAATCTCCTTTAAATTGTATTTATGAATCCGTTAGTTTTGAGCTACAGGATAAACAGAAACTTTTTTACGAATTTTAGAAAAGTATTCAAACTTTACAACTCCATCAATGAGAGCAAATAAAGTATGATCTTTCCCTACTCCAACGTTTTTTCCGGGTCTTACTTTTGTTCCACGTTGACGAACCAAAATATTTCCAGCTTTCACCAACTGTCCACCCGACTTTTTGAGGCCAAGTCTTTGTGAAGCTGAATCTCTACCATTTTTAGACGAACCGCCACCCTTTTTATGTGCCATTTTTCTCTCCTATTTCTATAGATAGCAAATTTGGATGTTGAGTTTGTAAATTTTGAAATCCTAATATTAAAACTTTTAAAACTGCCATATCTTCTGGAGCACTTTGAATTATTTCAAACTCCAAAAGCCCATCTTTTTTGGAATAATTTTTTATTTTTTTTTCATTCCAAAAATACAAAAAAACAGATTGAGTTAAAACTGAAACACCCGCACAAAGGAGATTTTCTCCTTTCATTCCCATTTCTTTTGGAGAATGCCCAAGGACTTTAACCTTTGTAGAAGTTCCATACTCAATTTGAAGTAGAATCAAGCAGTTATAGAAACGACTTCTAATTTCTGGAGTTGTTGCCGGTGGCCCCAAGTTCTATGATAATTTTTTCGTTTCTTGTACTTAAAACCCCGAATTTTTTTACCTTTTACATTTTCCAATACTTTTAAAATAACCTTTGCTCCATTGACAGTTGGAGTACCAATATGAACTCTATTTTCTTGAGCTAATAAATGCACTTGGGCCTCAAACTCCACTCCAACGGGATTATCAGTCTTTTGGGATAAAAAGGTTTGTCCCTTCTGAACACTAAACTGCTGATTTCCAATTCGAATTACCGCGTACATATTCATCCTTATAAAAAATACCGTAACTACCATAATTTTTTAGATATTTTTTTTGTCAATTAAAATAAGATAAAATTTAGATTCCGCAAATGTGCTTATTCAAGTATCGTTTGAACAATTTTTAATTTTATCTTGGTTTACGGTTTTCAGTTTCCTATTGTGTGTTTTTTTTTGTGAGGAAAAAACTTATGTACTTGAGAATATGATAAAGGAAACTTCATTTTACCAATTGTATGGCAGAGCTCTATCATCTTTTCAGTGCCTAGGATATTCAAAAGCTCAAGAGATTTATTAAAACCAATACTACCTAAAATAGTTAAAATATTATCTACACCTATAGAATGTACAAGAGGAACTAGATCGGCAAGTCCACGTTGACGAATCCATTTTTTTGCTTGGCTTACAGTAATGGCATTTCCAAGTAAAATTAAACGGTCTAAACTAATTTGACAAGTAAGTTCTAAAATTTCTTCTACCCCTGCATAGTTTAAAATCTCCATACACTTTTCTACACCAAGACCTTTTAAAAATTTAACATTATTTTCTTTTCCAAGCTCTTTAGTGATAAGAGCCATTTCTTCCGGGTCTAAGCTAGAACAAATAAGTTTTAAATCTTCAGCACTCAAATTTTCCATGTAATAAGCTAACTCTTCATCAGAGTTATTTTCCATGATTTCTAAAATTTCCTCTTCAGTAAGATGGTTGAGTATATCTAAAATTTTCTGTTCTGGAACTCGCTTGGCTAGATAAATGATCCTATCTTTATGAATTTTTAAAGAAAGAGAAGTTGCTCTTTTATAACCTAGTCCTTGCACAAGTTTAATGGACTTTCCCGGACCTAGTTTTTCTAAATATTCATAAAAATTTTGAAGGTTATGAAACATGGTTTTCATTAGCCTAAACTAAACCAATTAGGAGAAAAAAAAATCAAGAAAAAATCTTTTCATTTAGGAATCAAAACTATTTAGACCTTTCTCTTTGAAATATAGCCATAAAAAGAAACATTTAGCTTTCTAAAAGTCCAATGCTAAATATAATTTCTTTATGAATTTCTGGGTTTAAAATGAGGGAATTTTTCCAAGCAAGTCCTCCACATCCAAAAGTAAGAATTTCTTTATATAATAAAGGAAGATATTCCGAAAATGCTTTCTCATTTTGATTTTCTCTTTCCCAAGCGGCAAAATTTAAAACTTCAGAAAGTGCAAAACACTCATAAGCAAGATCGGCAATTTGAACTCTGTGAATTTCTCTATACCACTTTTCTTGTGCCAATGCATTTTTTAGCTGTTTGAACTTTTCATAAAAAAGTTCAACTACGGAATTTAGAGAGGAAATTTCTTTAGATGGTAAAATATTTTTTTCCATTTCTTCAAAAAAAGACTCTCTACTCTTTCGCCTTTCCAGAGCATGTAAAGTATGTTCAGCTAATAAAAAATGAGTTCCTTCCCAAGTTTCATTGATAATGGAATCATTATGCAAACGAGGTAGAGAAGAGAAGTCTCCAATAATTCCATTTCCACCTAAGCACAAAATGGCTTTATGAGTAGTTTCAGTAGCATGAGAGGAAGATTTGTACTTCATAAGAGGGATTGTTACATCGGCTGCGGGGATTTCTTTTTTCCAATAATCAACAGACTTAAAATTACAAAGAGTGATTCCTGCTTGAAGTATACACATTTCAGTTAGATTGCGAGTGTAGATAGGATAATTCAAAAGTCCTTTTCCATACGCGGTTCTAAATTTTGCATAATAAATAGCTTCCATAAGAGCACGACGCGCATTCCCTACTGCACCAATTCCTACATGCACACGAGAAATAGTAATTACATATTTAATTAAATTAGCAAGTCCATGACTAATTCTTCCTAGCTCTTCTGCTTCTACTTCTTCATAAATAACTTCAGCAGTCAGCTTTCCTCTTGAACCTATAATATCTTTTTTACGGATAAGTTTATGCCCATTTAAAGAACCGTCCTCTTTATAACGACTGACTAAGAAAAGTCCTATCAAATTTGTACCTTCTACCTTAGCAGTTGTAACCCAAAGATCACCCGGATTAGAACAAAACCATTTTTCCCCATTTAAAATCCACTTTCCATTTTCTAATTTCCTTGCAAGAGTACGGTTTGCTCCTACATTGCTTCCCCCTACTCTTTCGGTTACATACTGTCCTGCATAAAAATAGGACTTGCTATTTTCACCTGCAACAATTGGTAAAAATCTTTTCTTTTGGGACTCAGTTCCTAATTTTTGTAAGACCTCAATCATACCCTCAGTCATTGCTAAAGGACAAGAAACCCCTCCTTCTCCATTTAAGTTCATGAGATAAGCTAGCGCGTAACGATGAACAGGCAAAAAAGGATGTTTCCAATTTTTATGAAAGTCTAAATTTACAACCCCATGTTCATAAGAAATACGACGAGCTTCTATTTGTTCTGCAGAATAAACCACTTCTTCTATTCTATTTCCAACAGAGTCATAATTTTTGATTTCTCCATATTTTCCTTCTTTATGACATTTTTCTGTAAGTTCATTTAAAACTCCACCTACAAGCTCTCCGTATTTGGAAATGTGCTCTAGCATATCTTTTTTGTGAAGTTCAGAAATATCTTTAGAATATCTATCAACAATTTTTTTTAATGTAAGATCTATTTGAAAAAAATTTTTATTTCTAAGTCCTTTATAGGAAGATAAATCATATTCTTTTAGCGCGGGATTCATAAATTTAAAGTTTTTCAAGTTTCTTATTTTTGCAAGCCAAAACGGAAATTCAAACTTTACTGACCTATAAAGAACAATAACTACAACTAAACATAGGTTAAAAGAGAATTAAAAATATATAAATTGTTTTAAGATTAAAAAAATTATTATAAGCCAATATACTATACCTGTTATGGTATATTTTTTTTCAAGTAAAATTTCTTTAATTTCATAGAACAATAAATTGATAAATATCATCTTTACATTTCATATTTTTCGATTTATAAAAATAGAAGGAGGTTAGCCATGAAACGAATTGTTATACTTGGAGGAAGTTTTGCTGGACTTACAGCAGCTTATAAATTAAAAAGGAATTTAAGAGAAGATGCAGAGATTATTTTAATTTCTCGTACTGATAAATTTTGGTTTATTCCCTCGTTAATATGGGTTCCTTTTGGAAGAAGAAAACGAGATCAAATTTCTTTTGATTTAAAAGAAGCCTTAGAAAAACAAGGAATTCTTTTTTACCATGAAGGAGCAAAGCAAATCTTTCCAGAAAAAAATTTACTTACAACTGAAAAAAGAGATTTGAGTTATGATTATTTAATAATAGCCACTGGCCCAGCCTACAATTTTCAACTACTTTCAGGTTTAGGACCTAAAACAGGATATACTCATTCAGTTTGTAATATCAATGAGGCAGAAGAATGCAAAAATGCATGGGAAGAATTTGTAAAAGATCCCGGCCCTATTGTTGTGGGTGCAACTCAATTTGCAAGTTGTTTTGGTGCCGCTTATGAAGTTATTTTTAACGTTGAGCACCAACTAAGAAAATTAAAAATTCGTAAAAAAGTTCCATCCATCACTTATTTAACCTCAGAACCATTTCTCTCTCACTTTGGAATTGGAGGAATGTTTGGTTCCCGACCTATGATTGAAGCGTTTTTTAAATTTAGAGGTATTTCAGCTATTACAAATGCAGCTATAAAGGAAATTCAAACAAATAAAATTCTCCTTGAAGATGGAAGAGAAGTACCTTTTAAATTTGCGATCATAATTCCACCTTTTGTAGGACAAGATGTAGTTCGTAATTCGGAAGGAATTGGAAATGAAAAAGGATTTGTGGAAGTAGATCATGAATATAGACATAAAAAATATAAAAATATTTTTGCCGCAGGTGTAGCTGCAGTTGTGCCTTCCCCAGGTCCCACACCTATACCTGTTGGAGTTCCTAAAACAGGTTACATGTCTGAAGTAATGGCGGAGGTTGCTGCTAAAAATATTATTGCAGACATAAAGAATACAAAACACAAACCCAAACCTTTTGAAAAAATTACTCCATTGTGTATTATGGACGCAGGAGATATGGAAGTGTTTATTGTTGGAACAAACATGTTTCCACCTCGCAAATTCAATGCTTTAATTCCAAACATATTTGGAGATTGGATGAAAATCCTTTTTGAAAAATATTACTTATGGAAAATGAAAACAGGTAGAGTGTATTTACCTTAAATTTTGAGTGAAATTCACTCAACTCCTACAAGAATCCTCTTTTAAGGATTTTTGCAGGAGATGAATTTTATGTTATATTGAAAATTTCTAAGAAAAATATTTTTCTAATTTAAAAGACAATTTTTAATATATTAAAAAAATTTTTGTAACAATCCACATAAACAAAAAAAAAGTTTAATATAAATTTTTCGTTACTTTATCTGTGAGAAACTAAAATATTTGGATTTAGAAATATACTAGGATGTAAGTCGTTAGGAGAAATCATCCAAATAATTTGTCCTCCTGCAAACTTTTCGCGCGCAACGTTTATCGCGATTGTTGTACCTGGTTGAAAGGGAAGTTGAGGAGTTAAGGCATCATCTTGAATCAAATGTGCTGCAAAATGAGCAATCCCGGGATTATGACTTACAATTAGAATTGTCTCTGAATTAGAAAAATTTTTAATTTTATAAAGCATATCTTCACAGACATTTCCCGGAGCCAATTCATCGCAAGATTCAGTAAGATCTGTAATTCCCAATTCTTTTGCAAAAATTTCTGCGGTTTGCCTAGTTCTTACATAAGGACTATAATAAATGTGAGTTACTCTTAAACTAGAGAGGTAAATAAAACGACCCATTTTGTGAATGTCTTCTCTGCCTCGTGATGAAAGTTCTCTATCCTTATCTTTTCCTGTAGAAGAAAAATCAAGTGCCTCTCCATGGCGAGCTAAAATCAATTTCATAATTTGGTCCTGTATTCTCATTTTTTAATAGATGAGATAAGAAACAAGAAATAAATAGTAATAAATCATGAATTATGAAACTGCCATCCAATCAATTGCGTTATGCAAAGATTACAAAAATACAAAAGCCCTCAGAGACATTAATTTGGAAGTACGCAAAGGAGAGATTTTTGGACTTTTAGGACATAATGGAGCAGGAAAGACTACTTTTTTAAAAATTCTAGTAGGTCTTACCTATCCTAGTTCAGGTGAAATAAAAATTTTTGGAGAAAAAATAAACTTCAAATCCAGAAGATATTTTGGATTTTTACCAGAAAGAGTTAGTATACCAAGTTTTTTGACTCCTCTAGAATTTTTGAAATATTCTTATAGATTGCATGATTTCGTACCAAAGAAAATTTACCCAGAGATCGAAGAAACCCTCATTAAAGTTGGCCTAGAAAACTTTAAGAAAGAAAAAGTAGCAGGATTCTCCAAAGGAATGTTACAAAGACTTGGACTTGCTCAATGCCTTCTTGGAAGTCCAAGCATATTACTTTTAGATGAACCAGGAAGCGGATTAGATCCGGAAGGGCTTATTAGTTTTCGAAATATTATTTTGGAAGAAAATCAAAAACGTCAGGCGACAATTTTTTTAAATTCACATAGACTTTTAGAGATGGAAAAAATTTGTCATCGAATTGGAATTTTACAAAGAGGAAATTTAGTTGCCGTAGGCTCAATTGAGGAATTAACAAAAGAAAAAAATCAAATTCATATAAAACTTGAATCTATAAATCAAAATATTCTTGAATTACTAAAAAAAATTAGTCAACATTTCTATTTTATTAACGAAACGGAAATTGTTTTAGAACCAAGAGACTCTACTGTTGTTCGCGAAATTCCAAAATTACTCATTGAAGAAGGAGGAAATATTTTATTTTACAGCAAGAAAAAAGAAAGTTTAGAAGAAATATTTCTTAGAATTACAAGAGGGGAAAATGACTGAAATTCGATTTCTACTTACAATTGCTCAAATGACATTTTTAGAGGCAATCAAAAAAAAGTTTATTTTAATTATT
>CALDSP010000156.1 GCA_937924465.1 uncultured Leptospiraceae bacterium | reverse complement strand
GTTTGGGGACTGGAGCTTGTTTATTTTGAAAATAAACCCGGCCTATATTTAAAAAAAGACTTTAGTAAAAAATTAATTTCTTTTGGTTTTAATTTTGACTCTTTTTTTACAAGCTATGGAGTTGCTATCAATTTACAAAATGATTTGTCCACCTTTGCCTATATCAATCCTTGTGGAGATTCTGCTAAAAACATTACTAGCATTCAAAACTTAGGCCTAAATGTGAATTTAAAAATGGATTTTATTTTAGAGTTTTTACAAGCTTTCCATGATTCATTTTCGGAAAGTTTTTTACTTAAATAATTTTGATTGGAAATCACTTGTAACTTTACAATCTTTCCACAGCAATTTCAGTAAAAAATTTTTTAGGTATTCAAAAAGAATAAATTCTAAACTTTTTACAAATTGAATTTAAAAAAATTAGAATAATTCTAAAAAATCTTTACAAGACTCTTATTTTTTATAAATTTGACTTGAAGGAAGGTAAATCTTATGAATTCAACTCCAACTCAAGAAATTACTCCTCAAACTACAATGGGAGAGATTCTTTCTCTTTATCCAAGTGCAAAAAGAGCGTTGTTTCAAAAATATCATATTGGTGGATGTTCTAGCTGTGGATACTCTTTAGATCAAACTTTAGAGGAAGTTATGATCAACCATCGGCGAGGTAAGGAAGTAAACAATGCTATCCAATTCATATACCAATCAGCAGAAATTGATAGAATGGCTCAAATTACTCCAAGTGAACTAAAAGAAATGCTTGATAAAGGTGAAAGAGTGCATTTAATTGATGTCAGAGAAGACTGGGAAATTGAAATAGCAAGGCTTCCTAATAGCCAAGTTTTAACCCAAAGATTGGCATATGAAATTCTAAATCAATGGGACAAAAACGAAAAAATTATTTTCTATTGCCATTCGGGGATTCGTTCTTTGGAGGCAGCAGCTTATTTTATAGGACATGGAGTTTCAAACGCAAAGAGTTTAGCAGGAGGAATTGATCGCTACTCTTTAGAGATTGATCCAAGTATTCCTCGTTATTAAAAATAATCCCAGAGTAGTTTCTAAAGACTCTGGGAAAATCCCTAAACATTTCTTGCCAAAATTCTCTCATTTAAAAACGTGGAATTTGTTTTACTTTACTGCATTGGGATGCCTTTATGTCTGAAAGAAAATCTAGTCGTAGAAAAAAACAAGAAAGGCCAGTTCAAGAAAAGCCGCAAGGAAATATTCCCCATCAAGAAGAAAAAAGAACAGTTTATCCAACTCAAACGGTAAGTGTACTTTGGGACTATTCCAATGTAAAAAGAAAACTAGATGACGCCCAACGTGAAGAAATTGTAGAACTTTATTATAATATCCAAAAGAAACCAGCTTCTTTCATTTCTAATTTAATTCAAAAAATAGAAGAGTTTCCTGATGTTGCAGTTTATTACGATTACTTACTTTTGTGTTACCTTTTAGAGGAAAACTTCGAATTAGCAAAAGACATTGCTGATAAAATGAATAAAAAATTTTCCAATACCCTCTTTGGAAAAGTTGGCTTTATTGAATATTATCTTTTGGAAGAAAAATTAGAACCGATTACAGAAAATTTAAAAGGCAAGTTTCATTATAAAGAAATCTTCCCAGAGAAAGGAGTTTTTCACATTGTAGAAGTTTTACACTATTGCTTTGCTATTGGAAAATACCTTGCCCTTTCTGGAGAGATAGAAAAAGCAAATTCTTGCTTAGCAGAAATTAAATCTTTTGATGAGAACTCTATCTTACTAAAAGAACTTCAAAGTATAATCGATAAAGCAAGTGGAGTAAAATTTTATCAAAAGCTTTGGAGAAAAATCAGGAGAAAATAAGCTCTTTTTCTTTAAGGTTTTCATACTTATCATAGTTATAAACTAAATCTCTGCGCTTAGGAGTGAATCCTGCACTTGTTAAAAATTTAATTGCTTCTTTCTCGGTCTTTAATCCAAAAGATCTCAAAACGTTTTCTTCAATGACCACAGAGGAAATGTCATCGGCTCCGCTATACAATCCAATCTGCCCTACTCCTTTTCCTAATACCATGACTGAAGTTTCAATATGGGGAATATTATCTAGAAAGATTCTGCAAATCCCTAAGACTTTCAAATATTCATGAGTAGGCACAGAACGAATTACAAACTTTTTAGTTTGTGGTTGAAATGTCCACGGAATGAAAGATAAAAATCCGTGAGTTCTGTCTTGAAGCTCGCGCACAACGTTTAAATGTTCAATGACTTCTTCTCTGGTTTCTTCTGAACCAAAAACAATATTTGCACTTCCGGGAAGTCCTTCTTCGTGACAAGTTTCCATAGCTCTCACCCATTCTTTGACACTTGCTTTTTTGGGAGATATAATTTGTCTCATTCTTTCTGTAAGAATTTCAGCACCTGCTCCGGGAACAGAATCTAATCCTGCTTTTTTTAACTCTCTTAAAACTTCTCTTAAGCTCATACCTGTAATTTTTTCCATACTTAAGATTTCCACAGGAGAAAATGCTCGAATGTGCATATTTGGAAATTTATTTTTTACAGATGAAATAATTTCTAGATAATAATCAAATGGCAACTCTGGATAAACTCCTCCTTGAAGAAACATTTGATCTGCGCCTTCTTGCTTAGCATACTCCATTTTATCTATAATTTCTTGAGTAGTTAAAACATATCCTTTTCCATTTCCAATTTCATCCATAAAAGAACAAAATGAGCACTCAACGTTACAATAGTTTGTATAATTTACAACACGAAACATTGTATAGCTTGCGTATTTGTGACTCAAAACCTGTTCTCTTATATCTCTAGCTACCTTTTGGATACTTAAAAAATCTGCTTCATTATATAAGATGAGAGCTTCTTCGGGAGTGATTCTTTCTCGATCTGCTGCTTTCTGCAAAACTTTTTCGGCTCTTTCACTGTTGTATAATATACCTTCCATAACTACTCCTAAAGTCAGCTTCTTAAAAAGGAAATCTTTTCCAACTGAAAATTTGTAAGTTTTTTGAAATTGTATCTTTCTAGAGCCACTCCAAAAAACTCTGGAAAAAGTGTTTAGTGAACCTTGTTTGTAGTAACAACACAAATTGGTTGGAGAAATTAGCAATTAAACAAAAACTATTTTTGTAGTAACAACATCCATTTTTTGGGAAAAATTATAGGATAAAATCTTTCTTAACTTGCTTTGTAGTAACAACTACAAGATTTCATTGAATAAATAACTGCGATCCCTCTTCTTACAAAGTTTGTAGTAACAATTACTAATTTTAAAAAAAGTCATAAAAAATTTTTACTTTTTCGTTTTTTTGCACTTTTTTTAAGAAATTTTTTACTCCTCTATTCTATGAAGTATGAATTTATTCTTAATGAACAAAAACAAAGCTTAAAAATTA
>CALDSP010000155.1 GCA_937924465.1 uncultured Leptospiraceae bacterium | reverse complement strand
TTTTATAAATTTCTTCTGCAGTATAACCTAAAACATTGGAAATATTTTCACTTATGAAAATTAAATTCTTTCCAGAAGTAACATCAATAGACCAAAGAATTTCATTAATGTTTAATAAGATCTTACTTAAATAGTCTTCTGAAGAAATTATGTTTGTCCTTTGACTTGCTTTTTTTAACACACTATGAATAATTAAAACTTCCTCTGCAGAGTTTGGACTAGCATAAATACAAAACGCGCTAAGTTGAATATTTTGATTTTCTTCTATAAAAGGAATAGTTTCATTATAAATCCCTTCCGAAAAAGCCTTTTCAAAAAATTTATGAAAATGAGTAATTAAACTAACGGGTAAATAATTAATAATATCTTCTCCTATGACTAAATGTTTAGAGAAATTTTTTTTTAAATACTCTTCAAAAGTTTTATTAAAGAAAACCAATTTATAATTTCTATCTATTCCGTAAATATAAAGACTTTCATTAAAAGTATTTAAAAAACTATTATATTTTGAGATATAAAAAGAGTTTGAATTTAAAAAATTGTCTTTATAAACTAAAGTAGTATAGTCTAAAACTTCTTTCTTAGTAATTACAAATAGAGTAATTTGACCTTTTGAAGTAGAATAAATTACTTTTTTGGGAGCTTTTGGGTTTAAATCTAAAAAGATTTCTTGAGGAATAATTTGAAAAATTTTTTCAGAAAATTCTACTAAATTTTCAAAATCTAATTCAAGCAATTGTTTTACAGATTTACTTACATAGTTAAATTCTATTTTATCCAAGTAACTCCATCTTAAAACAACTACATTCAAATACTTTTCGACTAACTGAACATCTATGTTCATACAATAGCACCCATATTTTGTAAATGCTCTATTATGTGCATGGCATGAATGAAATCAAATTCAGATTTATTCATTTTACCCAAAAAAAAATGAGGTTCCAATTCTTGGTTAAATTTTAGAAAGGCATTGGTAGCAGTTAGTAATTGATTTAAACCTTCTAATTCAGAAACAAGTCCTAACTCAGGCGCACCGGGAATTGGAGAATTTAAATTGTGTTTCATGTAACCTTGTTTCAAAAATTTCATCTTCATTAGTTTTCCTAATGTATTTTGAATTAAAAAAAACTCAGATTTTGGATAACCAATCATGGAATACTCTACACTCTGCGCTAAGTGTAAGAAAGTTTGGCCTACTGTCCATTTTCCAAACGGCTTAAGTTGTTTGGGTTCTAAGTTTTTTAAGATTTCAGAAACCTCTTGGAGAGTTTTCATTTTAATTCTTTTTCTAAAATTTTACAAAATTCTTCTATGACCATAACTCTAGCTGTATACTTATCATTTGCAGGAATCACAATCCATGGAGCCTTTGGTTTATTTGTTTTTTGAATCATTTCTTCGCAAGCATCTTCGTATAAATTCCACTTATCCCGATTTCTCCAATCTTCCTCTGTAAGTTTCCAACGCTTAAGTGGATCTTCCTCTCTTTGTTTAAATCTTTGAAATTGTTCTTCAGAAGTGATTTGTAACCAGTATTTTATGATAATCATTTCAGCATCAATTAAATCTTCTTCGAAAAAAACAATTTCGTTGTAAGCTCTTTTCCATTCTTCTTCTTTAGCAAAGCCTTCTACTCTTTCTACCAAAACTCTACCATACCAGGAACGATCAAAAATACTCATATATCCTTCCCGTGGAAGTCGAGTCCAAAATCTCCATAAGTAGTGCCTTTTGCGCTCAACGTCATTGGGAGCTCCAACAGAAATTACTTTATAAAGCCTAGGATCTATAGTAGAAGTAAGTCTACGAATAGCTCCCCCTTTGCCTGCTGCGTCCCATCCTTCAAAAACCAATACAATTGCTCTTTTTTTGTAATTTGCAAGATAAGTTAACAAGCGAGCATTTTCTTGTAGTTTATCAATTTTTTTCTTATAATCATTTTTATCCATTGGGGTAGGATAGGTAATACTTTTCAGAGAAAAAAGAGTATTCATATTTCTTTAGGTCCTTTTTCCTTAATTTTTAAAAGCATTTCTGCAGAGTTAAATTGAAGTCTTTTTTCTAAAGATTCAATTAACTTTTCCATTACATGAATTCTAGCAAAATATTTGTCTTTAGCAGAAACAATTTCCCATGGAGTTTTTGGTGTATGAGTGAGTTCAATGAATTCCTCATAGTAAGAACGAATCTCTTTATAATGTTTTGCCTCTTTTAAATCTGATTTTGAAATAACCCAAGTTTTTCCTTCTTTTCTGGCTTTTTTAATTCTACGTTTTTGCTCTTTTTCCGAAATGTGTAGGAAAAACTTAAAGAGCAAATATTTATCATCCGTAATGACTTCTTCAAAGTTTTGAATAGAACGAATATATTTTGTATAATTTTTTGCAGAGACGAAACCATAAAATCTTCCCATAACAACTTGTCTATACCAAGAACCTTCAAAAATAGTAAGCTCTCCATAAGCTGCTAATTTCTCCCAAAATTGATATAATAAAGGAAATCCGTTGTATATAGGATTTTCAAGTTCTACACTATGAGCTCTGACTTTACGAGGATCTAACCGAGCTGTGATTGCTTTCATGAGAGCACCTTTTCCAGAAGTACTGAAACCCTCAATCACAACAACTGTTCCTAAACCCTGATTGTTCGCTTCACTAAAAAGCAAATATAATCTTTCTTGAATATCCTTTTCTACACTTTCATAAACTGATTTTTCAATTTGCTTACTATCTTCATATTGTGATAATTCAACCATAAGTTAAAAATAACTCATTCGATAAAAATGTATACTTCTTTTTCATTCAAATTTTCATTAAAATTTAATTCTATTTCATCGATTGGTATTTTTGAAAAATTTTTCTTACATATTCATAAGTCTCTCTACCTCTACAGTAGCCAAACCTTATCTCTTCTAAATTATAGTAATCAGGATTAGATAACAAGAGTACTGTTTTCTCTACGTTCCCATCCCACACATTTGGATTTAAACCTTTCTTTATAGCTAAAACCCGAGCGTCTTGGATATGTCCTTGTCCTGCATTATAAGAGGCTAATATGAATTTAATGCGTTGTTCTTTGTTAGGAATTTTACTCCAAAGCTTTTGTAAGTATTGAAGGTGCCTCACTCCAATTGAAATATTGACTTCGGGAATCAATAAAGATTTTGTTGTAACTCCAAAAATTTTTGCAGTAGATGGCATAATTTGCATAAGCCCCAATGCACCTGCCCAAGATCTTGCATTTACTTTGAATTGAGATTCTTTATAAATCACACTTGCTAGAAGTCTCCAATCCCAATCTAAATTTTTTGCCTCTGTTTGAATTATGTAAGCAAATGGTATTTGTTCCTTTTCTGAAACCTGAGCAAGCACAAAAGAATCCTCTGTCTTTTCATCCTCAAGAATAATTTTTTGTTCCACATAATACTTATTTTTAATTTTTTCTAATGTCCCATTTCCTCTAATTTTATAAATCCATTTGTTAATTTCTTTTTGAAGTTCTGGGGCATTTCTTCGAACCACCCATCCAATTTTTTGAGGAAAGCTTACAGCAACACTTGTATCTAAATTCTCATAATATGTTTGATTGATAAAAGCTATTGTTTCATCTGCAATAGTATAATCAATTTCTCCTTCATGCACTTTTAAAATTAACTCGTCTATGTCTGTATCTCCTGCAATTTCTTCAATAAAAATTTTTCCACCAATTTCCTCTTGGAGATATTTTAATCTATGAGAATATGAGGACT
>CALDSP010000154.1 GCA_937924465.1 uncultured Leptospiraceae bacterium | reverse complement strand
GTAATTAAATTGTCCAATGGTAACAGGTTCAATAAATGAAACAAACTCTTTCAACAATTTTATTTCAAAGTAAAGTTACATATGTGAAATACAATAAACGTATTGAATTAATGAAATAAGTTTCTAAAAAAAATTTGAAATATTTAGAAAAGTAAAGTACCGAGCTTAAAATAAATTTATTAGCTGAGTATGAAAGAGTTTAACATATTAAAATAAAGTTATTATAAACTATAATTAACTATTTGAGGATATGATAAATAGATGAAGTATTTCTTTCTAAGCCACTCAACTTACAAGGTCCCAAACCCTCTGTAGATTTGCTTTTTTCTTCCATTGCCTCTGAATACAGAACCCAAGGAATTGGAATTATTCTTTCTGGAACGGGAAGTGATGGTAGTATAGGACTAACTGAACTCAAACATTTAGGAGGGACTACAATTGTCCAAAGCCCAGAAACTGCTAAGTACGATGGAATGCCTCTTTCTGCAATTCAAACAGGAATGGCAGACTATGTACTTCCACCCGAAAAAATGGGAGCAAAGATTGAAGAGGTGATTTCAAAAAGTGAAGAGGAAGTTCAACCTAAAAGTGAAATCCAAAATATTTTGGATATTTTGAATGCAAAATTTGGAAATAGTTTTCAGAACTATAAAGAAAAAACCATTTTTCGACAAATCAAAAAGGCTATACAATATCATAAATTAAATTCTATTGAAGAATATGTAAATTATATTCATTCCAATCCGGAGGAGTTGAAATTTTTATACCAAAGTTTTTTAATTGGAGTAACAAGTTTTTTCCGAGATGAAAAAGCCTTCCAATCCCTTTTGCAATACCTTGAAGAAAAAATTAAAGACCAAAAATCAAACGAAACATTTCGAGTTTGGGTTATTGGATGCTCTACAGGAGAAGAAGCTTATACTTTAGCAATTCTTATAAATGAAACTTATGAAAAACTACAAAATCTAAATTCTAATTTCCAAGTCTTTGCAACAGACATTTATGAAGATTCTATTAACTTCGCAAGAAAAGGAATTTATAATGAAGAACAAATTAAAAACGTTCCACTAGAATTTAAAAATAAATATTTTACAAAAGTAGAACAGGGTTGGGAAGTAGAAAAAAATTTACGAAATAAAATTTTATTTTCTGTACATAACATTCTTTTGAATCCTCCATTTTTAAAAATTGATTTAATTAGTTGTAGAAATTTACTTATTTATTTAAAATCAGAAGTTCAGAACAATCTCTTTCCTATTTTTCATTATTCGTTACGTGACAATGGAATTTTATTTTTGGGAAAATCGGAAAGTATAATCCAACTAGAAGAACTTTTTGAACCACTAAACACTAAACATAAAATTTTTAGAAAAAGAAGATTTACAATTTCTAAACAAGTTCGAATGTGGCCTCTTTCTCAAACAAAAACTAATTTAAAATCTCTCTCTAACACACCCAATATTGATCAGTCTCTTCAATTTCGAATGAAAATTTTAGAAACTTTTACAGATACATTAGATAGACCTTTTGTAATTTTAAATTCTCATTTAGATATATTAGAAACTAGAGGAGACTTACGAGATTTTTTACAAATTCCACAAGGAATTTTAAATTTAAATATCTCTAAACTTCTTCGAAAAGATTTTCAATTAGAAGTAAAAAGCTTGGTTTTAAAATGTATCAAAAATCATAAATTAGAGCAAACAAAGTTTAAAAAATTTTCTGTAGATTCAAAAACTTTTCTTTTGAAAATTCTTGTAGCCCCTTTAGAAAAAGAATTAAAAAAAGATAATGATGATTTGTACATTCTAATTTTTGAAAAAATTCCTCTAGAGGAAGAAATAAAACAAGAAAATTTATTTACTACTAATATAGACAGTAATGCAACAATAGAAGAATTGCAAAAAGCCTTAGATAGTACAAAGGAACAACTACAGACATATATTGAAGAGCTGGAAACTTCCAATGAAGAGCTACAATCTTTAAATGAAGAATTGCAATCTGCGAATGAAGAACTACAAGCTACCAATGAAGAACTGCAAACCTCAAATGAAGAACTCCAATCTTCTAATGAAGAATTGCAAACTGCATATTCAGAAATCAAACATATCAATCAAGAACTGAAAAAAAATGAAGAAGAAATTCTAGAATTAAATCAAATTTTTTCTGCTTTCTTTGAAAATATATACCAAGCTAACTTTCTTTTAGAGGAAAACTTAAATATTAAATTTATCAATGAACAAGGAATTGCTTTTATTGAAAAAATTTTCCAAAAAAAACCTCTTCGGTTTCAAAATTTAGTAGAGCTACTGCCCGAAAGCTTACTCACTAAAATGATTTATTTAATCAAACTAGCCAAAGAAACAAGTTCACAAGTGCATGATATTTTTTCTGTTATTTTAAAAAATGAAACTTGCTATTACAACATTAGGGTTTGTTCCATTCATCACAAACTAGAAAAATCAAAAAAATACTTTGGAATTACAGTCATAGATGTCACAGAACTTAAAAATAAAGAAAACCAAATTTACAAACGAGATGAAATTTTAGCCTCTTTTCTTGATTCTAAAACAATTTATTTAATCCGTACAGATCTGCAAGGAAACTATACTTTTGTAAACAAAGCCTTTTGTGAAAAATTTGGATATGCAAAAGAACAACTTATAGGAAAGCCTTATACTCCAACAGTTCATCTGGAAGATGTAGGAAAATGCAACCAAGTAGTTTTGAAACTTTTAGAATCCCCTAATAGCATAATTCAAGTAGAACTTCGAAAGCCAAATCCAAATGGAGGTTACTATGAAACAGAATGGGAGTTTTCCACAATCCAAGATAAGGATGGTACTATCCAAGAAATCCAAGCTATTGGAAAAGATATTACAATTATAAAACAACAAAAACAGGAATTAGAAAATCAAAAGCGTCAACTAGAGATGATTCTCTGGAGTGGTGGATTTGGGACATGGGATTGGGATGTAGAAAATGATACAATAGAATTTAATCAAAAATGGGGAGAAATCTTAGGCTTCTCAAAACAAGAATACCCTAAAAATTTTACAGCTTGGTGTGAACTCATTCATCCTAGCGATCAAGAGAAAGTAGTCAACACATTAAACAAAGTCATAAATGGAGAATTAAATTATTATGAAATAGAGTATAGAAAACGAAATAAAGCTGGCACCTACAAATGGCTTCTATTGTCCGGTAAAGCATGGGAAAGAAACAAAGAAGGCAAAGCCACTCGAGTTTTAGGAGTTCACCAAGATATTACTCAAAAAATAGAAACTGAATTTAGAGAGAAAATTGTAGAGCAGAGAAATCAAGCCATTCTTTCTAAAATGAATGTAGGTGTTATTATTTATGATATTACAGGAATGATTCTCTTTGTAAATAAAGAAGCAGAGAAAATTTTACAAACCTCTAGTGCAGAACTTCTTTCTCATTCTATTATAGAATCTAGAAAAGAAAGCTCTTATTTAAAAGAATTGGATGTTTTAGTTTTTGAAACTATTCAAACCAAAAAAGAAAAAGAAAATGTAATTATTGAAATTGAAAATTCCAAAGGTGAAAAATTATGGCTTTCTTTGAGTACACATTTTTTAAATCATCCCTTCACAGAACTTCCCTACTCTATTTTTGTGTTATTTTACGACATAACCAATTTCAAAACTATAAAACAAAATTTAGAAGAAAAACAGTGGTTGCTTTCAGAGATTGGAAAACTTTCCCAAATTGGAGCATGGGAATTTGATTCTCATAAATCAGAGTTACTTGTTACAGAAGAAATTTATAAAATTTTGGGAATACAAAACTTTTCTTATATTCAAAAAATTAGCCTAGATGACTTCTTAAGTTACTTTCTTCCAGAGGACAGAGCTATTTTAAAAGCTACTTTGAATGAAAGTGTAAAAAATGAAAAATCCTTCAACCTAGAACTTAAACTGAAAAATTCCACTGAAAAAGAAATATGGGTTCGAACAACAGGTAGACCTATTTTTGATGAACATCATCATTTTATGAAAGTAATAGGCTCCATGCAAAATATTACTGAAAAAATTAACTTTGATATTACTATTCACGAACGACATAAACGAATTGCTGCAATTTTAGACTTTCTACCTTTTGCTGTTTATATGGTAGATGAAGAAGGATTTGTAAACTATATAAACAATGAGGCACAAAGACTTATTGATTTTAATTTAAAGTCTCAATTTCAACAGTGGAATATTTTAAATGGTCTATTAGATTTAGATGGAAATCCTACAAATTTAGAAGATACTCCCATATTAAAAGCTTTTCATGAAAAAGTTTCTATATTAGGAAAAGAATATATCTATCCCAAAGAAAATACTCAAATTTATGTTCTAGTTCATGCAATTCCCTTTTTAGATGAAAAAGCCAATGTAAAAGGAGGAATTAGTATAATCATAGATATTACTAAAATGAAAGAATTAGAAAATTCTCTAAAAGAAAATAATAAAAAATTAGAAATCTTAAACAAAGAACTCAATCAATTCAACTATCTTACTTCACATGAAATGCAAGAACCTTTAGGGAACATTTTAGCCTCCTTGGATATCATTTACAAACATTACAAAAACTTAATTGCAGAGCCTGTTCAAAAATATTTAAGCTTTATTCAAATTTCTACAAGCAGGATGAAAGAACAAATCCTAGCTGTTTTAGAGTACTCTTTACTAGGAGAAAATTTAAAATTTGATATATATGATTTAAAATCCATAGTAGAGGAAGTTGTAGAAGAATTAAAAGAAAAATTTCAAAACTCTCAAGGCACATTAGAAATCCAAGCTCTACCTAAAGTTTATTGCTCGTATTATGAAATAAAACTTTTGTTTAAACATTTAATTTTAAATGCCTTGAAATTTCAAAAGAAAGATGAAAAACCTCATATTTTAATCCATACCGAAAGAACTTCAAATGAATATATTATCCATGTAGAAGACAATGGAATTGGTATTCTAGAAGAGTATTACAAAAAAATTTTTCAAATGTTTCAAAGATTACACAATCGTGGAGAATATGAAGGAATTGGAATTGGACTTGCTTCTTGTGAAAAGATAGTACGTTTACACAATGGAAAAATATGGGTTTCAAAGAGTTCTCTAGGAGGAACTCAAATTTCTTTTAGCCTTCCTAAAAATAAGGACTTTAACATAAGCTACGAAATTTAGAATTTGTTTTTAAAGTTTAATTCTAATTTACAAAATAATTGTTATAAAAAAAATAATAGTATAATTTTTATGTACCAAAGTCTTGCTTTTAAGGTTAAGGTGTTTATTGTTTCTTTTCTTATAATCTTAGTACAAAAGACAAAAGCAAGTGAAGAACATGAAAATCCAAAATGCATTGGAAAAATCCATTTATTACAAGTCATAGAATGCGTATTAGAACATAGCCCAGAGTATAAACATGAAAAGTTAGAACTAGGAGTGAGAGAGGGAAGAAAAATTGTAAATTCCTATTTATTTCCTTCTAATCCTTTTGTTTCTTTTTCTCAAAGTGTCCGCTATGGAAATCAAGAAAATTTTCTTGGAACAAACAATCGAGGTTATTTTTTAAATGGAGAAATTTTAGTCAGTCAAGAAATATTTATTTCTAATATTCGTAAAACAAAACTCCAAGGCTCTGAAATTCAAATTAATTCTCAATATATAAAACTAGAAATCCTTAGAAGAGAAACCATCTCTGAAGCAATTAAAGCAAGTATTCGCTATGAAAACTCAAAAAAATTTTTTTCTGAAACTCAAAACCTATACAATACTGCGGTTCTTCTACATAATGTTATATTAGAAAAAGTAAAAGCTGGAGTTCTTGCTCCCATTGATTCAGATTTAGCGTATGCAGAGGTTTTAAAGGTAAAAAAGCTTTATGAACTAGCTAAAAGACAACACAGCAAGTATAAGGCTAACCTTACTGTAATGATGGGAATTTCTTTTCACTCCCCTTTAGAAATAACTTTTCTTCCAGAAAATATTCACATTAAAGAAAAAAACTTAGAGAAACTTTTGCAAAATGGTTTGAAAAATCGTCCAGAAATTTTACTTGCAGAACAAAATATTTTATTTCACAAGAAAAATTCAGAAGTTTTAGCCTTAGAGAGAATTCCCAATTTAACAATCACAGGTTTTCTTCAAAAAGATGGATTCAACGAAAATGTGGTAGGTATACGTGTTGGACTTCCTCTTAGAGTTTGGAAAACTCAAAAAGGAGAACTTTTAGAAAATAATTTTAAAGAAAAACAAGCAGAAGAACTTAAAGAAATTCAATTGCACACAATTAAACAAGAGATTATTGAAGCTATTGAAAACTTTGAATCTCTTAGTTCTGAACTAAAAAGTTATTCTAAAGAAAGCTTAAAACACTTTGAAACCTCTTTAAAAAATCTTCAAAAAGCTATGCAAAATGGACAAATTCCTATTAAAGATGGACTCATAACTCAACAGTATTTTATTAGTGCTAAACTGTCTTACTTAGAAACTTTTACTGAATGGCTTGTTTCTGCCATAGAGGTTTTAAGAGCTTGTGGATTTCCAATTTTGGAGTTTGAAATTGAATAATAAAAAATTTCTTTTTTTATATACTTTCATATTGTTTAGCATACTAATATCTTTTTTCTATTTCCGATTTTTTAAAAAAAAATCTTTGCAAGTTCAAGAAGAATTCTCCGGAATACCAGAAGTAATAAAAATTGAAGAAGAAAAACTCCAAGATAAAAAAATACACTCTATTTTAATTGAACCACAAGAATTGATTGAAACAATTCTTTTACAAGGCGAAGTGCAAGCCAATCCAGACAAAATTATAAATATTTCTTCTAAGGTTCCGGGAAAAATTCGTAAAGTAAATTTTATTCCTGGCTCTTATGTAAAAAAAGGAATGGCAATTCTTGAAATTGAATCTGTGGAAATTTCTAGACTTCGTTCTAAATATTTAACTACTTATTCGAAATACACTGCTTCTAAGAAAAATTTTGAAAGGGTCAAAAGTCTTTGGGAAATGAAACTTGCAAGTGAACAAGAATTTGTAAATGCAAACTCAGAACTTAAGGCTCTTGAAAGTGAATGGAAAACTGACTTAGGTAATTTAAATATGATGGGAATTCCAATCCCAGAAGTTCAAAGTTTACAAGAAAATCAATCTGTTCTAATACAAATTCAATCTCCAATCAATGGAATTGCTATTTCACGTAACGCAATCGTAGGAATGTTTGTAGAACCAAATCAAATTTTAGGAGTCATTGGAGATATTGCAGAAGTATGGTTTATTGTAAAAATCTTTGAGAAAGATTTAGCTAAAGTTCAGGAAGGTTCAAAAGTTAGAGTATTTTTAAACTCCTATCCTGAAGAAGAATTTTCCGGAATTTTAACTTACATAGGTACAATAGTAGACACAAACTCTCGTTCTGTAGAAGGAAGAATTGTTTTAAATAATAAAAAACACTTAGCTAAAATTGGACTTTTTGGTAAAGCCTATATTGAATCTATGTCACCTAACGTATTAGCAATTCCCAATACTTCAATTATTCAATATAATAACAAAAACTATGTTTTTAAAGAAGAACGTCCAGGTGAATATAGAATGATAGAAGTTAAAATTGGAAGAACAACCCCTGAAGTTACAGAAATTTTAGAAGGAATTAGCACAGGGGACTATATAGTACAAGAGGGAATTTATTATTTAAAGGCTCGATTTTTGAAATCAACATTTGGAGAGGAAGATTGAACTTCTTATCTAAAGTTGTTGAACTCAGTTTAAATAACCGAATAGTTATTTTTTTACTTTTGGGAGTCTTTCTTTTCTTTAGTATATCATCTATACCTAAATTTAAGATGGATGCCGTACCCGATGTAACCAATGTTCAGGTTCAAGTGATTACTTCTGCCCCTGCTCTTACTCCTATTGAGATTGAACAGTACATTACCTACCAAGTTGAAAAAGCAATGTCTGGACTTCCAGAATTAGAAGAAATTCGTTCTATCTCTAGATATGGTTTAAGTGTTGTAACTATAGTATTTCATGATTCTATGAATATTTATAAAGCTCGTCAACTTGTAGCAGAACGAATGAAAGAGGTAAGTGAAAATATTCCAAAAGGTTATGGAACTCCTTTTATGGGACCAATTAGTTCAGCACTCGGAGAAATATTTCAGTTTACTTTAGAAAGTTCTGAACATTCTTTGATGGAACTTACGACATACCTCAATTATGAGATTGCTCCTATTCTTAAAACAGTTCCCGGAATCATTGAGGTAAATGTCTTTGGTGGGAAGACTATGCAGTATCAAATTGAAATTGACTTTTTAAAAGCAAGTGCTCTGGGAATCTCTCTTTCAGTAATTTGGAATGCTATTCAAAAAAATAATTTCGCTACTGGGGGAGGTTACATTGAAAAACAAGGAGAGCATTATTTAATTTCTTCTAATGGACTTATTAAAAATATTACCGACTTAGAAAATATACAAGTAGGAAGAACAAAGGATGGATTTCCTATTTTGCTTTCTCAAATTGCAAATGTAAAAATTGGACATAAGCTTAGGCTTGGTGGCACAACTGCCAATGGAAAAGGAGAAGTAGTTGGTGCAATTGCCATGATGCTTATTCACGAAAATTCGTTGGAAATTTGCCAAAATGTTAAAGAAAAATTGAAAGAAATTGAAAAGATCTTACCTAAAGGAATGAAAATCATTCCTTTTTATGATCGTTCCATTATGGTAAAAACCACTGTTCAAACTGTTATAAAAAATTTACTAGAAGGAGCTTTGTTAGTCATTACTATTTTATTTATATTTCTGGGAAGTTTTCGATCAGGATTTATCATTGCAGTGATTATCCCTTTAGCCATGCTTTTTGCTATTTTTCTTATGACGTTACGTGAAGAGTCTGGAAACTTAATGTCTCTTGGAGCAATTGATTTTGGTTTAATTGTAGATGGAGCTGTAATCATTATTGAAAACTCTTCAAGAAGACTTTCACTTTTTCGAAAGGAAACAGGAAGACTTCCAAGTATGGAAGAAAAACTTCATATTATTCAAGATGCAACCTTAG
>CALDSP010000153.1 GCA_937924465.1 uncultured Leptospiraceae bacterium | reverse complement strand
TAGAGATGCAGGAGGCTTGGGGGATTACAAAAAGTCTGAATCTATTTTAGATTTGGCATACTCACCTTTCAACCCTCAAGTTTTAAAAAGTCCTTTTGTTTTTGCTCCTATTATTTTCTTAGCAGGTTTACTTTCATTAGCACCTAACGATCCAAACAATCCTACTTTGATTCAAAAAAGTACAAAACGAGATGGAACACTAGTTGCAGTAAGTTTTATTGATGGAATGTCTCCTGCTATAGGTGAAGAGGCTTTTTTTAGAGGATATTTAAATCATAACTTGTGTATGTCTTACGGTCCTTATTGGGGAATTGGAATTTCTGGAACTATTTTTATGTTAGCTCATGAAGGAAATCCAGATGCTAGAGAGGGTAGAGCTTCTCGATTTTTGGTTGGGTTATATTTAGGAATAGTTCATGTTCTTTCGGGGTATGATTTACGTCCAAGCGTAGCACTACATTTTTGGTGGAATTTTTTAGTTGGGTTAAGTCAAATTCGAAGTTATAAGGCTGACCCAAATTGGAACAAAACTCAACAAGAGGTTTTTTATATGCCTATTCAATATACTTTTACATTCTAATAATTATATGAAGAGAGTAAATAAAGATTTATTTCAAAAAATAATTTACCTAAGTGTGAGTCTAATTTTGTTTATAAATTTTTCTTCTTGTGAAATGGAAAATAAGTATTATTCAAATGAAGATAAAAGAAATTTATTTTTAACAATGATTGTAAAGTCTGGAGAATGTGGAGGTAATTTCCCACAACTTCCAATTTTTCCTATTAAAAAAGAAATTCCTCTCTATGCAGTGCAAGCTTGTAATTTGGCTATTATCCAATCTCCATGTCCAGTATTAGAATATCCTTTAGTTTGTATTGAAATGTTTCAAATCGATATTCCTAACTTGGGTCCTAAGATAGTAAAAACTGATTAAAGAAATGAAATTGCTCAAGAAGATAATTACCTAAAAAATAAATTATTATGACGGCAATTCCTTGATTAGAATTTTCAATCAAATATTAAATATTTCTTATCATTACAAGAATGAATTTAAAAGTTTGACAATTTTGTAGTAACAACTACAACTAAGCTATGTTATTCTTTCGTTTAGTTCTTTTAATGATTCTCATTTTCTTTTTACATTTTACGTTTTCCTGCAAAACTGAAAATATATACCCAACAAATATCCCCAAAGAAGCTAAATTTGATAAACGAAAAAATTTATATACTCACGTAGAAAAAGGAATTCGTAAAATTTATACTGCAGAAGGAAAACTTTATTCAGAATGTCAACTAGATGACGTCATGCGCGAACATGGTATATGTAAAACTTTTCTTCCAAACAACGGAAGAGTCCTAAGTGTAGGACGTTATGTGCATGGAGAGAAAGATGGAGAATGGATTTGGAATTTTCCAAATGGAAATGTTTACTACAAACTTCATTTTTCTCACGAAAAAAAACGCAAGGTTTGGATTGAAACAAATTTACTTGGAAATGAACACGGTCCCTACTTTCGTTACTATGAAAACGGAAAATTAGAAGAAGAGGGATTCTATGACACTGGCTTAAAAACAGGAAAGTGGAAAAAATTTTATTATAAAGGAAATTTAGAATACGAAGGGGAATATTATCAAGATAAAAAAATTTTAAAATGGAAGTATTATTATCCAAACGGAAACTTAGAGATGGCAGAAGAATTTACTGAAAATGGAAATTTTTTATTACGTAAAACTTATTTTCCAAATGGGAAATTAAATTGTACAAAGCAAATTACGGAAGAAGCTAAATGTTTAGAAGAATGATTTAAAAAATTAGATTTAGTTTAAGAGTTCAGCTAGCTAATTTATATGCAAAGCTACTTTTGTGGATAAAATTTCATTGTGGAAAAGAAAAATTTTTCTATTTTGTTAAGGTACAAGCAAATAAAATTTTTTTTTGTTTGATTTTTTTTTTAAGTGAATAAAAAAATTGCTATAATATAGAAATGAAAAAAAATAAGTTAAATATGTTTTTTTTACGTGCCTATATTTTTTTCTGCTTTTTCAACTTCTCTGTTTATCCTGAAGAAATTTATAAGTACTTTGGAGAGGCTTATAATTCAAAAAATAAAGAGTTTCTTTATACAGATAATCACAGTGAATTTATAAAAATGGGAAAGCATGTTTCCTCTATAATAGAGTATAAAGACAAATCGGGAAAAACATTTGCTACAAAAAAAATTAATTTCGAAAAAAATCCTCATCTTCCAGACTTTACTTTAGAAGATTCTAGAGATGGCTATCTTGAAGGTGCTAGTTTAAACGGAAACCAAATTACACTTAAGCACAGGAAAAATTCCCAAAGTGTTTTAGAAGAAAAAGTTTTTGATTTACCTGAAAATCCTGTTGTAGATGGTGGGTTTGATTACTTTATAAAAGATAATTGGTTGAAATTACAAGATGGGCAAAAACTTACGTTTCACATATTTGCTCCTTCTAAATTGAATTACTATCGATTCAAAATTGTTCTAACCAAAAAAGCACAATTCAAGGGAAAGCAGGCTTATTATTTTAAGGTAGATTTAGACAATATTTTAGGTTTGTTTTTACCCTCTGTTTATGTAGTTTACGATGCTGA
>CALDSP010000152.1 GCA_937924465.1 uncultured Leptospiraceae bacterium | reverse complement strand
TTAATGTATAAAATACCATTTCCCCGAAAAAGTTTTTCATCCATCTTGGTTAGAGAATTTAAGACAAAACGGGCTTGCGGATATTTTTCCACATGAAAAAAATCTTCCTCTTTTAGATGATTGTCCCTCATTTTATTTCCAGTAGTAATACTAGACACCTCTACAAAAACTTGTGACCCTATTTTGTTTGTGGTAACTACTATATTTATTTTTTGGAATTCCCCCTTTACTTCACCAAAACGAGAGCTAACTACAAAAGAAATTTTTCCCTCATACTTGTAGGATTGAGAGAAAATTACATTGGTTAAAGTAATAAAAATTGTAATAAAAAATAAAGCTAATTTCATAAATTTACTAATTGATCACAAAATTGATTAATTTCTCTTTTACATAAATTTCACGTATTATGCTTTTCCCATTTAAATGAACTTTTACTCTTTCAAGCTCCTTTGCTTTTGCAAAAATTTCTTCTTGCGAAGAATCCTTAGAGATTCTGATTTCTCCACGTAACTTACCGTTTACTTGCACAGCCAAGATCATTTCATTATCTTCTAAATAAGAGATATCAACATAAGGAAACTTTTCGTAAGCAATCGAATGTTTATAACCAAGTTTACTCCAAAGTTCCTCAGCTATATGAGGAGCAAAGGGAGCTAAAACTTGGACAAATGGCTTTAAGATTTTCCGAGGACGATTTGGTTTTGGCATAATTTCATTTACGAAGATCATCATTTGTGAAATTGCAGTGTTAAAAGAAAGTTTTTCAATATCTTTTTCTACCTTGTCAATTGTGCGATTTAGAATTGTATACTGCTCAGTGTCTGGTTCGGAATTATCTACAATAAATTCCCCTTGTTCATTATGATAAAGACGCCAAACCCGATTCAAAAAACGAAACACTCCTTCCACTCCTTTCTCACTCCAAGGTTTTGCCATTTCTAGTGGTCCCATGAACATTTCAAATAAACGGAAGCTATCGGCACCATACTTGGCAACTACATCATCAGGATTCACAACATTTCCAAGTGACTTGGACATCTTCCGTTTGTCTTCACCTAATATAAGCCCTTGGTGAACTAATTTTTTGAATGGTTCAGGAGTCGAAACATATCCCAAATCATAAAGAACCTTATGCCAAAAACGAGAATAAAGTAAATGCAAAACGGCATGTTCTGCACCTCCTACATACAAATCCACGGGCATCCATTTCTTTTCTAATTCAGGTTTACAAATTTGATTAGGATTATTTGGATCAATAAATCGTAAATAATACCAACAAGAACCTGCCCATTGCGGCATAGTGTTTGTCTCCCGTTTCCCTTTGATATGTGCTTTTTCGTAATTTAACCAATTAGTAGCTTTCGCTAAGGCTGATTCTCCAGTTCCTGTAGGTTGGTAATCATGAATTTCTGGAAGTTTTAAAGGAAGCTCAGATTCATCTAAAGGATAAGTAATTCCATCCTGTCCATGTACTAAAGGGATAGGTTCTCCCCAATACCGTTGACGAGCAAACAACCAATCTCGGAGTTTATAGCGTATTTTACGTTTGCCCAATTTTTTATTCTCTGCCCAAGCTGTTACTTTTTCAAAAGCATGTTTATAACTTAAGCCGTTAATATTCAACTCATCACTTGAAGAATGAATGCAATAAGATTCTTTAGAATCAAAACATTCATCTTTCGATTTTGCACCGTGAATTACATGAACTATAGGCAGAGAATATTTTTTTGCAAATTCAAAATCTCTTTCATCATGGGCAGGTACAGCCATAATGGCACCTGTTCCATAATTCATTAAAACATAATCCGCAATCCAAATAGGAAGTTTTGCTTTTGTGCATGGATGAATTGCATAACTTCCAGTAAATACTCCTGTTTTGTCTTTATTTAATTCAGAACGTTCTAAGTCACTTTTCAAAGAAGAATTAGTAACATATTTTTCTACTATTTCACGCTGTGCGTCAGTAGTTAGCTTTTCTACAAGGGGATGTTCAGGAGATAAAACAAGATAAGTAATTCCAAATAAGGTATCGGGTCTGGTGGTATAAATAGGAATACAAATTCCATTCTCTGAATAAAAATTTAATTCTAAGCCTTCACTTTTTCCAATCCAATTTTTTTGCATATCTAAAGTAGATTGTGGCCACTCTACTAAACTCAAATCTTCTAGGAGTCTTTCTGCATAAGACGTTATACGCATCATATATTGACGCATAGGTTTACGAACGACTTTATAACCTTTTTCTACCCATTCATTTACTTCTTCATTTGCTAAAACAGTTCCTAGCTCTTCACACCAATTTACAGGAATGTTGTCCATATAAACCAAACGAAATCTAGCGAGAAAATCATGTTTTTCTTTAGGTGAAAAAGAATTCCATTGATCTGCTGTAATATAGTTTACTTCATCTGGTTGCAAAAACTGAGTTGTTCCACTTGTTTTTAGTTCTTTTTCTAAATGTTCGATTGGTTTAGCTTTATTCTCTCGAATATCAAAGTAAGAATTATAAATTTTTAGAAAAATCCACTGTGTAAATTTATAATATTTCGAATCGGTAGTAGAAATCTCTCTAGACCAGTCATAAGAGAGGCCTAGCATTTTAATTTGTCTACGAAAATTTTTAATGTTTGCTTCTGTAGTAATGCTAGGATGAATTCCAGAAGTCATGGCATAACGCTCTGCCGGAAGTCCAAATGCATCCCATCCCATAGGGTGTAAAACTTCATATCCTTTCATTCGTTTGTAACGGGAAATTATATCCGTTGCTGTATAACCTTCTGGATGCCCTACATGAAGTCCAGAACCGCTGGGATAGGGAAACATATCTAAACAATAAAACTTAGGTTTATTGCTTTCTATATTTGTTTTAAAGATATAATTTTTATCCCAATATGCTTGCCATTTCTCTTCTATTTCACGAAAAGGATAAGTCATGATCTTTGTTTTTTTTCACTTTCTTACCGAGTCAATGATTTTTCTAAATCTTTGGAATTCTTTGGTTAAACAAGTTCTACAAACTCCCTGTTGGTATACTTTATGAACCTTTTTCTTACACCAATTACAGGTATAAAAAATTTCCTTCTGTGAGATGATTGTGTGACTGGTCTCATTAAATAATTTATATTGATTATCCAACAACTTCATACTTTTACTCTTTTTATGTGTTTTTGACAAGGTGTAAATAACCTTCCTTTTTTTCAGATTCGTATAAAACCTGTAAGGAATTCCTAGTTAGCAAAAAATATCTTTTTAGTCAAAACATTTATTTGTGAGCTTTTTAAATTTTATCAAAAAATTTTTTTATTTTTACCTAATAAGGCTGGAACAGTTTTTTATTACTATTTTTTAAAATAGTAATTTAGGTTTTTATAAAATTGCACATAACGTAGAATAAAAAAAAGTAAAATATATGATTCATTACGTTGAGTGCTATGGGTTTGTTTATCTAATAATAAAGTATCTTATAGTAAAAAATTTTTATGCCACACACTAAATTCATGGTTGAATATATTAAAAAATTCTTATTTTTAATGTATTAAATTTATAAAAAAGAATTGTAATTGTTTATAAAATTCAGATTATAGAACTAAGGAGCCTTTTATGAAACATGTAAAAGATACAACCATTTTAGAAGCAGTAGCTGGAGCAATTCAATATGAAAAAGATTGTTTTGATTTTTATCTAAAGGTTTACGAAGAAGCAAAAGAGGGAACTCCTATTAAAGAGTTTTTTCAACAGCTTGCTGAAGATGTAGATGAACATATTAAACTCATCCAAAATCTTTATAATGAACTAGAAGGTGGAACAGAGTTTCCTAATTTAAAAGAACTTTCAGCAATTCATAAATTTCACAATTCAGCCATTTACAAACTCATGAAAAAAGTAGAAAAAAAAGTTTTTGAAGTCTCAAACGATGACTTAACGAATATTGAAAAAGCAATGCAATCGGCAGAAGATGCAAGAGATTTTTATAATAAACTCAAAGACAAATTCAGTGACCCTGAAATTAAAATCTTCTTTAAACGTCTTTCCGATTATAGTGAAGAAAATCGACTGCTTATTGAAGCACAATATCAAGTATTTAGCCAAAAGGGACAAACCAATTATTATTGGGAAGAAACAAACTAAAATGAAAGCGTTTCAACTTCAAAATTCTTTCGGGCTTGAAAATTTAAAATTAGTAGAACTCCCTGAGCCTAGTCCCAAGGCAGGTGAGATCTTAGTAAAAATGAAAGCAGTTTCTTTAAATTATCGGGATTTTTTAATGGTTTCAGGAAAGTACAATCCCAAACAAAAACTTCCTCTTATACCTCTCTCCGATGGAGCAGGAGAAGTAGTTGCGATTGGGGAAGGAGTGACAACTTGGAAAGTAGGGGATAGGGTAATGGGAGCATTTTCTCAAGGTTGGCTTTACGGTGCTCCTAGTCGAAATACTCTAAAAACTACTTTGGGAGGACCTTTAGATGGAACTCTTTGTGAATACAGAATCTTTCCCGAGTATGGTGTAGTTGCTACACCCGAACACTTAAACGATCTAGAAGCTTCTACTCTCCCTTGTGCAGGCCTAACTGCTTACAGTGCAATTTTTCCTTTTGGAAACATAGGACCTGCTGATACTATAGTCGTACTTGGAACAGGAGGAGTTTCTATCTTTGCTTTGCAATTTGCCAAAATATTGGGTGCGCGAGTCATTGTTACCTCTTCTCAAAATGATAAATTAGAAAGAGCTAAACAGTTAGGAGCAGATGAGACAATCAATTACAATGAAAAACAAAACTGGGAAAAAGAAGTTCTTAAGCTCACTAATATGAAAGGAGCTGATTTAGTCATTGAAGTGGGAGGAGCTGGAACCTTGTCTAAGTCTATTGCTTGTACGCGTCCGTGGGGAATTATTTCCTTAATTGGAGTTTTGGCAGGAGGAGAGTCCAATCTCTCTTTGTTTCCAGTTCTCATGCAAGGAATTCGAATCCAAGGTGTGATTGTAGGAAATCGGCAAGACTTTGAAAATATGAATCGAGTTTTGTCCGCTCACAAAATGAAACCTGTTGTTAGCCAGACTTTTCCTTTTGAAAAAGCAGTAGAAGCAATTCAATATCTAAAAGATGGAAAGCATTTTGGAAAAGTTTGTATTTCCATAGAATAAATGATTTAAATATATTAAAAATAATTGTACTCCTATCTTATCGTTATCATTGACAAAAACTTTAGCTTTTTGGATAATTTCACTAAATAAAACAATAAGGAAAATGTATGAAAATTATTTTATTTCTTGGCTCATTTTTAATGAGCACATTTTTGATTTACGCCGAACCAACAGAATGTAACAAAAAAGCAAAACAAACTTTTGAAGAAGCTAAACAATCTTGCAAGGAAAAAGTAGGAGAAGAAAGAAAAACTTGTATGCAAGAAGCAAAATCTAAACTCAAAGAATCAAATCAAGAATGCTTAAAAAATTTGAAAGATTGCATTGAAAAAGCAAAAGAGGAAAAAAAATCCGCCATACAGGAATGCAAGAATAAAACTGGGAGTGAACGGAAAGCTTGTAACCAATCCGTCCATTATAAGTTTAAAGAATCTCGTTTGGGTTGTAAAAAAATATAATGTCTACCTACCAAATGCCCGACTCTGCTTCTAAAGCAGAGTATGTAAGAAAAAATTTTGACCTTATTTCAAAAAAGTATGATTTGTTCAATGATTTAAATTCCTTTTTCTTACATAGAGTTTGGAAAAATGAAATAATTAAACAAATCAAAAAAAAAATTTCAAAAGAAGACGTTACGTGCTTAGATTTGTGCTGTGGAACAGGAGATATTGCTTTCAGAGTTGCTCAACTTCCCAAAGTAACTAAAGTTTATGGAATTGATTTTTCAGATAAAATGTTATCCATTGCAAAAGAAAGAAAAAAAACAAATCATAAAATTGACTTTCAAATTGGAGATGCTACTCATTTAGAAAATTTTACAAACGAGTTTTTTGACGTTGTTACAATAGGATTTGGATTAAGAAATGTAAGTGATATTCATAAAACGTTACGTGAAATTTATAGAGTACTTAAAAAAGGAGGTATGTTTTTAAATTTAGATGTAGGAAAAGTTAAAAATCCTTTAATCCGAGTTTTTGCAAATTTCTACTTTTTTAAAATTGTTCCCCTTATTGGATATTTATTGTGGGGTGGTAAAAATGAAATGTTTAACTATCTTCCCGAGTCCTCTTTATATTATCCAAATCAAGAGGAACTCAAGCAAATTTTAGAACAACATGGTTTTCAAGAAGTTTCTTATAAAAATTTTGTTTTTGGAAATGCTGTCTTGCATATAGCTTTAAAAACCTAAGGGTCTTTTGCACAACGAAATCCAAAATGATGGTATTCTTCCTTAAATCCGGGATCGTTGTGTCTTCTATAAGAACTTCTAGCATAATCAGCAGGCCACCACCATGAACCTCCCTTTACTACTTTATGTTTTACACCAGGGCAATTTTCAGCTCCTTTGCATGGACCCTTGGGATCTTTTCCAAAACAATCTTCTCCACACCGATCATAGGGAAGATACCAATCCGAAACCCATTCCCATGAATTTCCAGCCATATCATAAAGCCCATAAACTCCTGCAGGTCTAGAACCTACATCTTGGGTTGTCATTCGATTTGGAGGAGAGAGTTTTTGCGGAAAACATCCTTTGCGTCCTTGTTCATCTTCAATGATAGCTTTTTCACAGGTAGCTACTTCATTTCCCCATGGATATAGATTTCCTTCCGTACCTCTTGCAGCTTTTTCCCATTCCGATTCAGTAGGGAGGCGTTTTCCAACAAATTCACAATATTCTCTAGCAGAATACCAAGGTACTCCTGTAACAGGTTGTTTTGGTCTTTGGTATGGAGCACCATATTTTGCTCCCACATAAGTACAAGTTTTATCCTTAAGACAAGTTTTGCATTTACCTACTTCTAGACATTTATTAAAGTCTTCATTTGTTACTTCATAAATATCAATATAAAATTCTGAAACATAAATTTTTGCCTCTGGCCTTTCATTAGGTTTGTGGTTGTTACTACCACGAATGAACTCACCTGCAGGAATACATTTCATACCTTCAATTACTTTAGAACATTCCTTCACAAGAGGAATAGAAGTCTCCGAATTTCCTATGCTACAATTCCCAAACAAAACAAAACTCAATATTAAACTTAAAGCTTTCAGTTTTGTTCCTCCTAGATTAAAGATTCTATTGACAAAATTACAATAAAGTGAATATTGGCAAGAAATCTTAAAAAAGACTTCCTAAATAAATTTGGCTTCAAATCAATTTCAACGAAATATTACTCTAAAAAATGCCATCCTACACATGATGGGAAATATGATTGGTGTTGGGATATTTATTTATCCCGTATTGATTGCTTCTCATCTCCCACATCCTATATGGTTTTTAGGGATTTGGATTTTGGGAGGACTCATTGCTCTCTCCGGTGCTTTAAGTTCAGCAGAACTAGGTACATTTTTCCCTGAAGCAGGTGGAGATTATGCTTATTTAAGAAATGTATATGGAAAACGTTGGGCATTTTTATATGGATTTTTAACGTTTTTTATCACTTTTCCCGGCTCTATTGCAATTGGAGTAGGTCTTACAATTCACTACCAAGGAACATCTCTTCTAGGCCAGTGGGTCAATCAAACAGCTTTTGTCCTACCTGTTGTAGAAATTCCTATTCCTTACTATAAACTACTTGCTTGTATAATTATTTTTTTTCTTACTCTCATTAATCACTTTGGAACTAAATCTTCCTTTCTACTACAAAAAATTGTAACACTGGGTCCTGTTGTATTTTTAATTTTAATTTCTATCTTAGCACTTCTGTTTTTAATTTGGGATTTATTTACCTTTGGTTTAGAAGGTTCTATATTATCAAAAAATTTTTCTTTACCAAGAGAATTCCCTTCATGGTTTGAACTTGGAATGGCTTTAGTTCCCGTATATTGGACATTTTCCGGTTGGAATTCTCCTTTAGCTTTAGGTGCTGAGATTCACAATCCAGAAAAAATTATTCCTAAAACTATGATCTTAGGACCCATCTTGGTTACTCTCATTTATTCTTTATTTTCTTTTGTGTTTGTTGCCTTAATTTCTTATGATGACTTTAAAGGGGGAAATTTAGATCCTTATCTAAACATTGGAAATTACATGCTTTCTCAATTAGGCTTTCAGAACGCTTATTTAGTAGATAATCTTCCTAAGTTTATATCTTTGATTATATTTTTAATTGTAATAGGAAACACAAACTCCTGTATGATGACAGGTAGCCGAATCTATGTAGCAATGGCACATGACGACTTATTTTGGAAAAGAGTAGGTTACATTGATCCTAAAAGAAACACTCCTGTTGTAAGCCTTTGGTTACAGAGCATTTGGGCAATTCTTCTTGTTATTTTAATCAATACCGAAAGTAATTTACTAAATTTTTCATTCATTGCTATTACAATTCTTTCTTCTATGACTATCTTTTCAGTCTTTTTAATAAGAATGAAAAAATTTCAAGCCCTTAAACTTTATAAAACTTATGGTTATCCGTTGACTCCCTTGTTTTACATTTTCTTTTCTTTGGGGATCTTAAGTTTAATTGTAGCTCAATACATTCAAGAAGGAAAAATTTCGATTGTTCTTAGTTCAATCTTTGCTATTTTAGTTGGGCTTTTAGGTTATGAAATTTGGAATAAAACAAAAGAAAAAGAAATAATCAAAAAAGACGAAAATATAAAAAAAGAGGAACCCTTGTCTACTATTTGATTTGTTTATTCATCATAATTCATGTCTACAATTGGAATATAGGGTTGACTTTCGGAAAGTCTCTGTTGATATTGCTGTTTTGCTTTATTTTTTGCTACAATCTCTGCATACTCCACAGTATAAGGAGTCCACGGAATAGCTCTTAACCTAGCAACGGGAATTTTTTTCTGACTGCCTTCACAAATTCCATAAGTACCATTCTCAATTTTTTTAAGTGCTTTATCAATAAGCCGAAGAGTTTCAATTTCGTTTTCTGTTAAAGCAGAGGCTAAAGCATCTTCATTTAAATCAGATGCCATATCCGCTATGTCTCCCATCTCTTTCAGCCCAGAAGGAGAACTTTTGTCTTCCCAATTGCTCAACTTCTCAAGAAGGCTATTTCTCTTTTCTAAAAGAGCTTCCTTCATTTCTGTTAAAAATTTAACGTCGTAGGTTTGACCTGATTTTCCAGACTTTGGCATTATACTTTCGTCTCTTTGTGTTCTACATGTTTTCTACAAAATTTACAATACTTTCGAACAACTAATTTTTCCTTACTTGTTTTTTTGTTTTTAGTTGTGAAATAGGCTGACTTGCCGGGATGTTCACAACCAATACAAGCTAGTTTGATAATTTCTCTCATATTTTATGACATAAAAAATACTTATGGTTTTTTGTCAAGCTAAACTTTAATTTTTCCTTTTCAAGCCAGTTTAAAAATTAATCATAGTCCTATGAATTTGTTATTTACTTTCTTTGTGTTTGTGCTTACTTTTTTTGTTTCATGCACTCATAAACCCAAACATCCTTCAGTCCTTCGATCTATTCGAGAAGATATTGATTTATTTTTGATCCCGGCTAAGTTTAATATTTTGGAGTCAGATTGGCTTTTTACAAGAAATGATTCTAGTTTTTCAAAACAAAAGCTCATCCAAGAACTCAAAAAATATGGAAGAACCCTAGACGATTTAAAACTTGATCCAAAGCTACGCTATCGTGAGGAAAATGACATTATTACCTTAGAGGTTGCTAAAACCTCACACTTTACAGATTATTGGTATGACGTAAACATCCCTATTGTTTTTCACGGTAAGAAATGGTTTAAACCTAAGGTTTATAAACAAGTTATTCATCAACAAAACATTGTTCCTACCTTAGCAAAGATTTTAAAAATTCCTAACCCAAATGGAGTAGAAGCTAAACCTATTTCTGAATTACTCAACAATTTGTCACATAACGTAAAACCTGAACTTATAGTTACTATCGTAATCGATCAGGGAGGACAGCAATTATACAGAGCTCATATAGGTCATTATCCAAATATTCAAAGGCTCATGGATGAATCTGCATATTTTCCTAATGCAGAAGTTGGCCATTTAGATGCTCATACTGCTGTAGGTCATGCAGCTATTGGTACTGGTGCATATCCAATTAAAAATAAAGTAGTGGGAAATACTTTTTATTTCTACGAAAAAGAAAAACTACTTTCTCATGAAATTTATGCTGGGAAAGATGAAACTCTAGTTGATCCCTCTGAACTTGCTACAGAAACTTTAGCCGACATTTTAGATAGAGAAAATGAAGATAAATCAGAAATAATTAGTCAATGTTATGCGTTACGTGCATCTATTGGAATGGCAGGACATGGATCATATAAACTGAAAAATATAGGGCTATTGGGAGATAGAGATCATGTATATTGGTTAGATAAATACACTAAGCGTTGGACGACAGATTATCGTTATTATAATACCCCTTATTTTTTATATCAGTATGATTCCGCAATTCGATTCCATGAAGATTATCCTAGTGGATGGAGAAGCGTAAAGATTACTTCAGTGGAAGAAGCACGAAAAAATTATAGTTTAATTTTAGCAAGTCCTGCAGAAGTAAAAATGGAAACTGAAATTTTCTTAAGAGCTATAGAAGAAATAATTTTAAAGAGAGAAAGAAACAAAGATGGATACACAGATCTAGCATATATTACTCTAAAATCAACTGACGCAGCAGGACATGCCTTTGGATGGGAATCTTTAGAAGCATTAGATACCTTAGAAGAAACAGATAGACAGGTTGGAAAAATTTGGGATTTTTTAGAAAAAAACTTTAAGGATGAATATATTTTAATTTTAACTGCAGATCACGGTTGTGCTCCTCTCCCTGAAATTTCGGGAGGGAAAAGAATGAAAATCCAAGAATTCATTACAAATTTGAATTCTTTATTGCCTCAAGATGCTCTTCAAAAAAATGAATCTCTAGTAACTAAAATGACAGTAGGACAAGTTTCATTGAATCATGATGTTTTAAATAAGCATAAAATAAGTCTTCAGGCTATTCGAAATAAAATTTTAGATATGGAAGTGGATGGTAAAAAATTTTTTGTAGATGTGGTTTTTACTAATAGTAATTTGAAATGAAATTGCTATGTTTTTTTTTTCTTTCATTTCATATTTTTGCTCAAGAATTATCTAATACAATTCAACAAGAAGAAGGCGGATTTCAATTTGGGCTTGTTTTACCTGTTCAGTATGATCCAAGTAAAAAATATATTCTAGCAATTTGTTTGCATGGGTTAGGAGGTTCAGGAAAAGAAATGGCTCAAAAACTTGGGTTTTACACTCGTTATATGAATATTATTCTTGCTTGTCCAAATGGAAATATTCCAGACCCAAAAAGAAATGCAACACGTTGGGGTTATGAAGAAAGCATGGATTATATTTTAAACTTTATACGTTACATGCAAACAAAGTTTAACTATCAAAATAAGATTTCTTTATTTGGTTATTCTCTAGGTGGCAATCAAGGAATTTATACTATTTCTCAATACCCTCAAATGTTTAGTCACTTTGTAGGGTTTTCTGGAGGTTACGCAAGTTTATCAAAAGAACAAATAGAAAATATTGATCAAGGCATAAAAATTTTACTTATTTCAGGAGATACTGGTAACGGGGAAATTTACACAAAAAATGCTCTAGATAAAAGATATAAAGAGCTAAAACAAAAAAATTTATTTGTCAGTAGAATTATCCTAAAGGGAGTAGAACATGAATTAAATTTTAAATTATTATATGATGGAATACTTTGGTATGCTAAAAATCATTTTGCTTATAAAGAAAATTTTTGGATATTTAGAGGAAATTATTATGCCTTTTATAAAAAAGCTTTAATGGAGTTTGAAGAGGGAAATTATAATCAATCTCTAAAAACTCTAAAACAATCTTTAAAAATCAATCCTATCTTTTCACCTTCTCATTTATTATATTTAAGAAGTTGTTTAAGAGCAGGGAGTATGACAGGACTTAACAAGTCACTTTTTCCAACCTTACAGTTTTATTCCAATGATCCTTTTTACCATAACAAAGAAATTTTTCAATTTTTTACAGAGTTTCGAAAAACAATCTACAATGATGACAAAATGAAAGAGTTTTATATTCGTTTGCTTGGGGAAAAGATCCAAGAAAGCGAAGATATTCTCTCACCAATTTACTCAGCGGAAGTTTATTATTTATTAACTCACTTTGCAAATGATTTAAATAGAAAAGATGAAATAAAAAATTTCCAAGATAAAGCTAAATTTTATTATTCCCAAGTAAACCCTCAAGAAAATTTTTACAAATATGCTCAAGTAGAGAAAAAATTGAAGTGGTTAGAAAGTTTAGAAAATTGAGAAATCTCATAAAAAAAAGTTTTCACTCTGACAAAACCATGACAATTTCCCTATTTAAATGAAGTAAGATTTTCTTATGTGGTCAAACTTAATTCTCCTACATTCTACTTCTAAAGAAAGAGATAAATATAAATTTCAAGGTTTCATAGAATGGAAAACTTGTATGAGAAGTATCTACTTGGGTGACGTACGAATCACCCCAAAGAAAGGATATGCAGAAAGTCCTTTTGAAGTGTATTATGGTTATAATGCTTATAAGTTCCTTTTAGAAGTGGTGAGTGGTCTACATTCTAAACTCTTTGGAGAGACGGAAGTTATGCGACAATTCAGAGAAAATTTTAAAAATGAGGTCCTCCCTAAGACTTCTTTTGGAGATTATCTTCGAAAACTTAGAGATGAAATTATTGAAGATTCGCGCAAACTTCGCAGTGGATATTTACGAAATCTAGGGGATCAATCTTATGGAGGATTGGCACATCGTTTTTTAGGAAAAGTTCGTAAAGTGACTGTTTTAGGAACAGGTCAGCTAGCAGAACAAATTTTGCCTTGGCTTTTGGAAAATGGTAGAGAAGTTTCTGTAGTAGGACGAAATTGGGAAAGATTGAATTTTTTACAAACTAGTTTCCCTGTACAAACTTATGATTTAAGAGATTTCTTTGTAGAAGAAAGTTTGGTCATCTGTGCTCCCATTTCTGTTCGAAACCTTACCCAGACATGGAAAAAAGACATTGTTATTGTAGATTTTCGTGAAAAAACAGAAGGAGACATTTTCCCCCAAACTTGCAAATACTACTCTTTCGAATATATTTTGGAACTTCTAAAAGAAAATGAAACTAGAAATAAAAAATTAAAAGAAAATTTAGAAATTGTTGTTTCAAAAATAGTGGAAGATAGGGAATTTGTAAGTTCAAACAATATTTTTTGTTGGGAAGATATTCCTTGTATAGTTCCATTAAAATAGCTGCTCGTAAAACTACTTTAGCAAAAATTCAGGCTTACTTAGTTGGAAACGCAATTTATCGCTTTAAAAGAGAAAAACCCATTGAGTACGTATTCATGGATACAAAGGGAGATAAAGACCTAGAATCTCCTCTTTGGAAAATGCCTAGTAAAGGAGTTTTTACTAGAGAGTTCCGGGAATTACTTCTAAACGATCGGGTAGATATAGTGGTTCACTCATGGAAAGATTTAGAATTGGAAGAATTTCCAGATACTCAAATTTTTTCTGTACTTGGTCGAGCCGATCAAAGAGATATGCTTTTTTTTAAAAAGTCCAGTTTAGAAAAGCCAAATCATAAAATTCAAATATTCACGTCATCTCCAAGAAGAATTTACAATTTAAATTCTGCTTTAAAAGAAATCTTTCCTATTTCTATAAAAAGTCTACCCTTGGAATTTTATCCCGTTCGTGGAAGTATTCGAAAACGTTTAGAAAAATGGCTAAACTCTGAAATGGACGGAGTTGTGATTGCAAAAGCTGCAATCGAAAGACTATTAGATGAAAGCTATCCCGAATCTCAAAATGAAGATTTCGTAACCGAAAGAAAATTTGTTAGAGAAATTTTATCAAACTCTCTCTTCATGATTTTACCCATTTCCTTAAACCCAAATGCTCCAGCTCAAGGTGGACTTGCTGCAGAAGTAAACAAAAATCGAGACGACATCATTCAACTTATAAGTAAAATTTCCTATCCTATTGTAAGCGATGAAATTCTTCTAGAAAGAGAAGAATTGAGTAAACATGGAGGAGGATGCCACCAAAAAATTGGTGTTGCGGCAATGAGACGAAATTATGGAACTTTGCTTTCCAAGAGAGGAGAAACTGATCAAGGTGAGACATTAAATGTTTATAAACTTATAGCTAATCATTTTCCACGAACAGAAGATATGAATTTCATTTGGCCTAAGTTAGGAGAAGGACTCAAATTTGAAAGAAAACTTTTAGAAATCCCTAAGCCTCCCGAAGGTAATTTATTAGTTACTCGAATTTCTGCTTGGAATAAGGCTTGGAAAAAACAAGACATTTCTGGAATTCTTTGGGCTGCAGGAGTCAAAACATGGAAAGAACTTGCAGACTTGGACCTATGGGTAAGTGGATGTTTAGATGGACTAGGAGAAGAAGAAAATTTAGGACTACAAAAAATTCTTGAAAATCCAAAATTCATTAAACTCACTCACGATAAAAGCTATGCTATAAACTCTGGCTTTGAAAGAGTTGTAACTTATTCTTTAAACTTA
>CALDSP010000151.1 GCA_937924465.1 uncultured Leptospiraceae bacterium | reverse complement strand
ACAAATGGAGTTACAATCTCGACCTTATATTCAATCTATGATTCGAAAAACACAAATTTATTTAAAACGTCATGCGAATTTAGAATTTACAAAGAAAAAAGAACTTTTGGTCACTGCTTTAAAACGTGAGCTTAGATTTTTAAAAAGAGGAATTTTAGCTTATACATCCAATTAAAAAATCTCTGTTTGTTATTTTAATTAACTAGATGTGTAAAATTCCTCTCTATAAAATTAATCTTTGCTATCGTCAAAGTCTAAATTTTTATCTATTGTGTAGATTTTATCTCCTATTTTAATAGTTCCTTTTAATATTCCAGATCGAGATTTCAATTGGGGTTCTCCTAATCTTCCCGTATTTTTAATTGTCCATTCTCTCACTCTATTCGTTAAACTCAAAGTTTGCTCAATTGTAATATCTCCTGTTCCAGTTCCTCGCCTACTTTGGATACTGACAGTAATCGTTCCTTTCACACTTGCACCTAAGTTAGAGAGTGTCCTTGTAACTTTGGAACCTGCTGTGGTTACGGGAGCAGAAGATGCAAGTGTTGTAGTACCTGTATTGGTTTGAGTAAAAGTGATTGAACCACTATTAATTGTCATTACCGGAGAAATTTTACAGTTGTCGTACGTTACAGTTCGTGTTCCGTTACTCATATTTAAACTAAAGTTAAACTTGTCAGTTCTAGATTGAACTGCTATCGTATTCTCACCTTCAAAACTGATCTTTCCTCCAAATCGACAGTCGAATTCTTCTTTAGTAATTTTTACTATACCGGTTCCATTTTCTACTGTCGTACTGTATGCTCTTGCACCTCCTGTAGAACCTGCACCACCGATTTCTGCACTATCCTCTGAAGTCAATGATGTCCCATCTGCAAAAAAATTAGCTAGCTCTTCACTCCCGGAACCCAATGAATTTATGCTCCTTGAAGCAAGAAGCAATACTAAAAGGTTTTTTCCTTTGTTGTCGTCTTTTTGCTTATTCTGGCAGTTGACAGACATTAATAAAGAAAGGAACACTATAAACATATAAATTGGTTTCATATTAACCTCCAGGCAGTTTGACCTAACAAAACAATGTATTGGTTCCATTTAGAGTTTTTGGAATTATTAAAATTTTATAATATTTATTAAAAAGAACAAACAAGAATTAAAGAAAATTTTTATGAAAATTCTTTCAAACTGATAAAAGAAATTTTTAAGATTGACTAAATTTTCTATCTAGCTATGCTTTGAGTATGAATAATTTTTGGAAATGGATTCTAAATTTTATTATTTTACTAAGTTTACTTTCTTGTGCAAAGGAAGATTTAGATGCCAATCTTAGGATTGAAATAGATCCTCGAATTGAGAAATACTATAAAGAAGATTACCTTTCTAGTAGAGATGCGTTTCTTGAGATAGCTAAAAAATTTTCTAGCAAATTTAAACTTACTCAAATAGGTAAAATATCCATTCCCAGCAAAGACAAATCTTTGGAATACAGAGTTGATTATATTTTCATTCCGGCACAGAGAGTTGTAGAGAAAACTTTTATTTTAACTTCAGGTATTCATGGGATTGAAGCATTTACTGGAGCAGCAATGCAAAGACATTTTTTGGAAGAGATTTACGAAAAATATGTGAATCTACAGAATACAAATACTTTAGTAATTCATGCCCTAAATCCTTGGGGATTTCATAACCTTAGAAGAGTCACAGAGAACAATATTGATTTAAATAGAAACTTTGGATTAACGAAAGACTTATTTAATAAAAAAAACGAAGGTTATCGGGCAATTCATGAACTTTTAAATCCAAATTCTCCAGCAGACACTGGTTTTTTGCAAGATAAATTATTTATTGTTAAGGCAATATACAACATAGCTACAAAAGGTATGCCAGCTCTTAGGCAGGCAATCTTGGAAGGACAATACGAAATACCAAAAGGAATTTATTTTGGTGGTCAAGAATTTGAACCTCTTAGATATCCCTTAGATGAATTATTGGTTAAAGCAACTCTTTCTTCAAAGAAAATCCTTTTTATAGATTTGCACACAGGATACGGGGAACGAGGAGTCTTACATTTGTTTCCAAGTGATCCTAAAAATGAAAAAGTTAAAAAACTAACGGAAGAAGTTTTTACTGGATACAAAATTGATTGGGCATCTAGTGATGATTTTTATAAAACTACGGGAGAATTGTCCACACATGTATGTGATCTTGTAGCAGAAAATGTAGATTGCATACCTATGGTATTTGAATATGGAACACTCAATTCTCAAACAACATTAGGCTCTATTGAGTCTATACACAGAACAATATTAGAAAACCAAGGATATTGGGAAGGTTATGCAAGTAAAGAGGCAGAGAAACGAATAAAAGAAAAATATAGAGAAATGTTTTTTCCTAGTTCCAAAAAATGGCGAACAAAAGTATTACTTGATACAGAAAAAATTTGGGGCAATGTCTTCAAAAATTTTTGAAAATACAAAAAGTATCCTACTTTTACTTTCTCTTTATTTGAAAAATAGACCTCATCTTTGAAAAAACAAAAAGCCCTTTCCAAAACTTAGTAAAAGCTAGCTTGAAAAACTTATTTTTTATAAATTTTGGTACAATTTTTGCTGAATATAAAAGTAAACTTTTTTAAAGGAGAGAAATTTATGAACAACTTGCTTAAAAAATCCAATTTATTTGAACTAACCGTTCATAATTATTTTAATAAATATATTTTAAAGCTAACTTTTGGAGAAAATCGGAAAGGAGTCATCTACTGTGCAACAGTAGTGCTTTTTGCTCATGGATATGAAATTTTAGAAGCAACTCTGGAAACAGTCGATGGAGTTGTAAAAGATATTTTTGTAGTCCAAGGTATATCTGGAAAGTCTATGACTTCAGAGTGTTTTTCAAAAATCAAAAAAGAAATGCAAGAACTCTTGCTAGGGGATGTTTTACCTATAGATTATTTGAAGCAATTTTCCCTTCCTCCAAGGCCTACCACAAACTTGAAACCACCTAAAGTCTTTATATACAATCCACAGGGTAGTGACTCTACGGTTTTAGATATACATACACAAGACAGACCTGGTTTACTCTTTGAAATTTCTCAGTTACTTTATATTATGGATATAAACATTGTTTCTGTGAAGGCTACTACAGAAGAAGGCATAGCTAGAGATACTTTTTTACTTCGAATTCATGAAACAGAAAAACTAGATGAA
>CALDSP010000150.1 GCA_937924465.1 uncultured Leptospiraceae bacterium | reverse complement strand
GAGATACAATTAATCTTTCCATTGGACAAGGTTTCATTTCTGTAACTCCAATAGCTATGGCTTTATTTTATGCAGCTATTGCCAATAACGGAAAAATGTATCAACCTTATTTAGTTTCTGAAATACGCAATCCTCTTGATAACACAATTATTTATAAACATTATCCCAAGTTGTTACGTGACATTCCTCTAAAAGTTTCTACTTTAGAAACCATTAGACTTGGATTGAGAGCGGTTGGAAAAACAGGAACAGCTTCTCGGGTTCTCAATCAACCCGATCTCCCAGAGGTCGCAGGGAAAACGGGTACAGCCCAAACAAGGCGTAGAGGCAAATCTTCTTCTAACCATGCATGGTTTATAGGTTATGCTCCTTATAATGCTCCGGTAGAACAACAAGTCTTGGTTGCTGTTTTTGTTGAGCATGGAGTAGGGGGAGCTGTAGGAGCTGGTCCTATTGCTCGTGAGATTTTTAAAGCTACCTTTCCTGTTGGAACTTTTGTTCGTACCGATAAGCCAGAATTGACTCGAATGAGTGAAGAACTTCCGGTCACTCAAGATAATGCAGAGGAAGTTTTAGAAGAGGAGGAGGAATAGTGAGAGTTGAAAAAACAGATTTTCTGTTATTATTTTTTGTAGTAGTTGCTACAACTTGCGGAATTATTACTCTTTATACTCAAGAAATGAACATGTCAGATCCTCCGGGAAAATGGTACAAACAATTAATTTATGCAATCATTGGAATGGTTTGTTTAATTTCTGTTTCTAAAATGAATTATCAATTCTTGGCTTCTTATTCTCTTCCTATTTATATTATATCTATCATATTATTAGTTTTAACTCTCATAAAAGGAATAGGTTACTTACCAACGGAGAGAGGGGCTCGTTCTTGGATTAAACTAGGTCCGATTAGTGTGCAAACCAGCGAATTTGCAAAGTTAGCTACAGTTATTTTACTTGGTCAATATTTAGTTTTAAAAGAACGTGAAATTAAAAAACTATCTGCTTTCATTTTGCCTTTTGGAATTGTTTTAATACCAATGGGACTCATTGCTGTTCAACCTGATTTTGGGACAGCCATTTCTTTTTTACCTATTTTGTTTGCTATGCTTTTTTTAGGTGGAGCCGATTTAATGCACATAGGTTCACTTTTGCTTTTGGGAGGATTTACCTTATGTTTTCCTATGTATGTGGAATATGTAAAACTCACTCTAGTTCAACCTATGATTGAATTCCTTATAAAAAATAATAAAACAGAGTTGGCGAATATAGTAAGTCAGTTAGGTGGAAAGGTATGGTTACTTTTAAAGGGAAAAACAGTTTACCTAAAAGATTCTGTAGTTACGTTGAGCGACAAAAATCTACAAATCTTAAAAGAAGCAGCCGAACAAGTAATTGATGAAAATACAAATTTTATTTTTCATTTCTTTATAAACGACGATCTTTTACTTTGGCTTGGTTTTACTTTTGTCATTGTAAGTTTAATTCTTTTAATTTTACGTTATGCGCGAGGATCTATACAATTTAGACAATATTATATTCCTATAGGAATGCTTGGGATTAGCTTGCTTTCTGTAGTAGTAATCAATAAAACTGTGCCTTTTCGAGAAAATCAAGTTATACGTTTGACTGCTTTTTTAAATCCAGATCAATTTAGACAAGGAGCAGGGTATCAATTGAGAGCTTCTAAGCCAGCTATAGGTTCGGGGAAATTTTTTGGAAAAGGTCTTGGAAACGGGGAAATGACAGAAGGAAAAATTCCACATGTTCCAGAGAGTAGTACTGATTTCATATTTGCATCATGGGCAGAACAAACCGGTTTTGTGGGTTCAGTATTTTTAATTTTTATTTTACTTGGTATTCCACTTCGAGGTTTGCAAATAAGTTATGAAAGTAAAGATAGGTTTGGTTCCTTGCTTACGGCTGGAATTGTTGCTCTTATTTTCTTTCATATTTTTATTAATTTAGGAATTGTAATGGGACTTTTACCGGTAACGGGTCTTCCTCTGTCTTTTGTAAGTTATGGTGGTTCTCACTTGGTTATGAGTATGACTGCGGTTGGAATAATGATTTCTGTAAAGCTAAGAAAGTACGCGAATTGATATGCAGACTACTCCTAGTATAGTTGATGAGATTTATTCTTTTTTTGACTTAAAACTAGCTTTTCAGAGAGATTTAGAAGAAGTAGAAAAATCGGTCTACCGACTTTCAAAAGATTTAGAAAATCTTAGATTAAAACATGAAAGACTTTCCAAAATGGCTCAAAAACATAACAATGAGTATTTTAAATTAAAAGTTCAAACTTTAGAACTCCATTTAAAAAAATTAAGAATAAAGAAAGGTTACAGACAGTTAGAATTTGATAGAATTTTTAAAATTTTATCTCAAATCAAACAAACAGATAAGGTAGAACTTTTAGACGAAGCAATAAAAAGTAAAATTGAGAAAATTGCCCAGACACAACAAAAGAAAAAAAGAAAAAATTTTATTCCAGAGAGAGAAAATCGATATTTAATTTTTAATTTCCAAAAAACTTTATACACTGTTCCAAGTTTACCCAAAAGAATTTTGCGTGAGGTTCCTTATTCCAAGAAACATTTGACTTATAAAGGAAAAAAATTTCCTATCTTCCCTAATTATGTTTCTACCTTATTTGATGAAAGTTATAAATCAAATATCATTGTGTTAAGAAAAGGTTTGGAATTTTTTGCTTTGCGTTATGATTTCTTTGAAGATGAAATTGAACTTGCACCTGAAGAGTTAAAAAATAAACTTTGTGAAATTGAAAACCCTCTTTCATTTTTAAAATATTTTATAAAATGGAAAGGAATGAAATGTTACTTTATTAATTTTTAACAGGATTCAATCATGAAAGCTATTAGTATTGTTGTACCAACCTTAAATGAAGAAAAATATTTACCACTTCTCTTAGATTCTATTAAAAAGCAGACCTTTCAAGACTATGAGATCATTGTGGCAGATGCAGGATCTAAAGATAACACTTGTAAAATTGCCGAAGAATTTGGAGCTAAGGTGGTAGAAGGAGGACTCCCCGGAGTAGGAAGAAATAGAGGTGCAAAAGTTGCCCAAGGAGAGTTTTTATTTTTCTTTGATGCAGATGTAATTTTACCTTATGACTTTTTAGAAAAAGCCTATGGCGAAATACAGGAAAAGTTTGTTGATTTGGCTACTTGTGAATTTAAGCCAATTTCTGACTTGCAGTTAGATAGAATTTTATTTCAACTAGCCAATTTAACTGTGAAAATCAATCAAACCTTCAACCCAAGAGCGGCTGGGTTTTGTATTTTTATTACTCGAAGGCTTTTTAATAGAATTGGAGGCTTTGACGAAACAGTTTTGCTTGCAGAGGATCACAATTTAGTTGAACGTGCAACAAAGTTTAGACCCCTGTACTTTATAAATTCTACTTATCTTTCCGTGAGCATTCGACGTCTAGAAAAAGAAGGGCGATTTGCCTTAATAGAAAAATATTTCCAAGTGGAAGTGCATTTGTTAACTAAAGGCAGTATTCGCAAAAATATTGTTGAATATGAGTTTGGGGCTTTCAATGAAGAAGAAAAAAAGAAAGGTAAAAAAATTTTAGATGAAATTGAACAAAGAATTATAAAAATTGAACAAAGTTACAAAGAATTAGAAAAAACAGCAAATGATATAGGAGATAAAATAATAGAACTTCGTTCTATATGGAAAGAAAACTTAAATGCAATTGCAAACGCTTTTACTGGAGTTTTTGAGAGCAAAGGAAATTAATTTTTTCTTGTAAGTGCTTTGAATACTCATGATTCTTTCGAAACTTCAATTTAAATTTTTTGAATTATCAAATTTTTTTTCAATATGTTTTATATTAAACACATAAAACAATTTTTATCTTTTTATAAGCATTCACTTCTTTTTTCTCTTGGAGTATATTTCTTTAGTCTTATTTTTAATACTTCTTTTCGGGTAATGGGTTATGATCTCTCTAGTGAATTTTCTTCTGCATTGAACTCAAATTTATTTTTCGTAATGTTTTTTACGAACTTGAAGATTTTAATTTTATACTTTTTATTTTATGGTTCTATCCAATGGATTTTAAATGTTTTTTATGAAAATTGGAATAAACAACAGAAGTATTATTATACAATTTTTATCACCTTTTCGTTATTAAATTTTTTTTATTCTATAGTTGAATATCCTCAAATTTATGGAGATTTTTTTTATAATAAACATTTTTATTTAAAATGGCTGTTGTATTTTTTAACTGATTATTATCCCCATACAATTACTCCGTTTATTTTTGTAATTTTAATAACCTTAGTATTTGTTTATTTGGCTTATTTGTTTTTAAAAACAGGAGAAACTCGTTTTTTTGTTTGTTTCATAGTTTTTGTGAGCTTTGCAGTCTTACATTATGAAGGAAGTTTTTGGGGTGTTTTTGGAATTTTTTTTTTAGGAAACTATTTCTTTTTCAAAAATTGGAAACTCCAAAAAATTTATTTTATCCCAATTAGTCTTGTATTTATTTTTGCTTTTAGTGGATATATATATTATAAAGAATTTTTTGAGTTTAGTTCAAATTTTTCAGAAAAACAAATCAAAGTATTTCTTATTTCTGCGGATAGTTTACGGAAAGATAAGATTTCTTTTAAAATCAATAATGAAAGTATAACCCCAAACATTGATCAGTTTTTACAAGATTCTGTATCTTTTGAAGATCATCACGTAACCATTCCTAGAACTTTTCCGAGTTGGGCTGATCTTTTAACAGGTCAGTATAGCATGGCTCATAAAGTAAGAGATATGTTTCCATCTCCTGAAGAAGTAAAAAACATAGGTTCAGAAGAGTTTCCAACTTTACCTCAATATCTTTCTGAAATAGGAGTGGAGACCTTTGTATTTTCTAATTTTGCAGGGGATATTTTTCCTAGGGCTAATTTTGGATTTCAAAGAGTCTTTGCTCCAACCTTCAATGCAAAAGTTTTAGTAATTCAAAAAAGTTTAGAATCACAAATTTTTTTGTTACCAATTTTAACTGGGGCTTTTTTAGGAGGAGGGAAATATTTTTCTGAAATAGATAGCTTTGCAAGTCTTGGGGACGGAAAAAGAATTTTAAAAGAGGCTTTACCGTTTTTTAGGATGTATAAAAATAGAAATATTTTTACAAGTTTGTTTTTTTCTGTGACTCATTTTCCTTACTCTCCACCTTATCCATTTTATAAAAAATTTTCTAATCCAAATTATAAAGGAGACTATCGATATTTTAAATATGTAGATCCAACTGTAGATCAGAAACCAAATGAAGAAGATATTCAACAAATTCATGCTATTTTCCATGCAAGCATAAATGCTTTTGATTCTGAATTTGGAGAGTTGCTTACTTATTTAAAAAATCTAGGTATTTATGATGAGTCTTTGATTATTTTAACCGCCGACCATGGAGAGAGTCTCTATGAAGATGTTCATGGACATGGACATGGAGAACACTTACGCGGAGAACATGTAACTAAAATTCCTTTGATGATAAAATTTCCAAAAGAATTTCAAACTAAATTTTTATGTCTACAAAATCAAACTTGTAAACAAATTTTTTCCATTTCTAGTTCTGTAGATATTCTTCCTACTATATTAGAAATTTATAATATTCAGAATTTAAAAGAAACTGCAGGTAGAAGTCTTTTAGAAATTTTACGAGATGGAAAATGGAAAGATGATAGATTAGTATACACAGAAACAGGAATTTGGTTTTCAGATATAGGAGATCATTTTTTTCAAAATCAAAGAATCCAATATCCAAACATTCTCCAATTACATAGAATTGTTCCAGAACAAGACTTCCAAATTATGATCACAGATCCACATTATAGGGAAACCATTGCTTTTGCAAAACATAGAGCAGTTTTAAGCTCTAAATATAAACTAATTTATATCCCTACTCATGATGGAGTTTTATGGGAGGCATATGATAGAATTTCTGATCCACTGAATCAAAAAAATATTTATAATCCATACATGTTTGATAGGTTTAAAAAAGAAATTTATTCCATAGCAGAAAAATATGAAAAAGCTAAAATTGTTGGTGGCTACATTCTTCCTCCTAGTATAGAAGAATAAAAAAAGATTTACCAAATTCAAATCATTTACAAGTTTGACTAGTCATGAGTGATTATGAACAATTTGAAACTATAGCAATTCGAATCCAAAGTCCAAGAAGTGAAAATCGGGAGCATTCTGTTCCTATTTATTTAACTTCTAGTTTTGTTTTTGAAAATGCCGAACAGGCTCGGGCACTATTCAATGATGAAATTACTGGAAATATTTATTCTCGCTTTTCAAATCCAAACAATGATGAATTTGTTCAAAAAATTTGTGCTATGGAAAAAGCAGAGGATGGAATTGCTACAGCATCTGGAATGAGTGCCGTTTTTACAAGTATGGCTGCTCTGTTAAAATCGGGAGATCACATCTTAGTTTCTCGATCTGTGTTTGGTTCTACTCATCAAATTTTAACTATGCTTTTTCCTAAGTGGAATATTGATTTCACTTATGTAGATATCAACCAACCGGAAAAATGGGAAAAAGCAATCAAAAAAAATACAAAAATGATTTTTGTAGAAACTCCTTCTAATCCTGCTTTAGATATTATTGATTTAGAATGGCTTGGAAAATTAGCTGAAAAATACAATCTGTTGCTCAACGTAGATAATTGTTTTTGCACTCCATATCTACAAACTCCTATGCAATATGGAGCCGATCTCGTAATTCATTCAGCAACTAAGTATATAGATGGACAAGGAAGAGTGATTGGTGGGGTGATCGTTGGGCGAAAGGATTTAATGAAAGACATTCGTTTCTTTGCACGTCATACAGGTCCGGCTCTTTCTCCTTTTAATGGTTGGATTTTATCTAAAAGTCTGGAGACTTTAAGTATTCGTATGGAGCGACATTGTGAAAACGCTTATAAACTTGCCTCTTTTCTAGAAAATCATCCAGAAATTGAAAAAGTCAAGTATCCCTTTTTACCTTCGCATCCGCAATATGAAATAGCAAAAAAACAAATGAAACTAGGTGGAGGTATTTTAACTTTTATTGTAAAAGGTGGATATGAAAGAGGAAAAAACTTTTTGAATCATCTTGAAATGTTTTCTCATAGTGCAAACTTAGGAGATACTCGAACCATTGCTACTCATCCTTCTTCTACTACTCATTCTAAATTGAGTGAGGCTGAAAAACAAGCAGTAGGAATTGAACCCGGAATGATTCGTATTTCTGTTGGTTTAGAACACATTGAAGACATTATTAAAGAAATAGAAACAGCTTTAAATAAAAGTGCAAGTTTAGTTTAACGATAACTTGCTATAAGATTTTTATTTTGCACACTCATAAAAGAGTCTTTTTTGATTTCAAAAGGAACATAAATTTGTACAGTTCCAACTCCACCACTTAAAGTCTCTCGCTTTTCTCCTTTCCAGTAAAGTTCTGTTACTTCAAAGGTTTTTGAGGATCTTTCCAAGTAGTCAAAAACTTCTATTGTATCTCCTTGGGAGACTTTGTTTTTTATATCAATGCTTGCTAAGTGGGAAGAAGGATCAAAATCTAAAACTCTTCCTAAATTTCTATGAGTACTAAATCCGCTTGTACCTTCTTCATAATTTTGAAAGTTTTGTTCTTCTTGTAGGACTTTGTGTTCTAGTCCTCTTGTTAAGAATCCAGAAAAATATTTTCTAGAGGCTACCTTGTCTAAATCATTCAATAAATTTTTATCAAATGATTTTCCTAATGCCAAGTCGTTTAGCGCGTAACGATAAGCTCTTGCTACCATTGCAACATAATATTCTCCTTTAGTTCTCCCTTCAACTTTGATAGAGTCTACACCTGTTTTTACAATTTCATCTAAATATTCAATGGCTCGTAAGTCTTTAGAATTCATTAAGTAAGTGCCTTCTTCGGGGTCCTCTATAATTTCCATCCATTCATTATGCTGACGAGGATTTTTGACTTGGATATGATAGAAATCTCTACAAGCATTATTGCAACTTCCTTGGTTTGCATCTCTTTGTTTAAAATAATTGCTCATAAAACAACGTCCACTATGGGCAATGCAAATTGCTCCATGGACAAAAACTTCTAGTTCCATATTTGGAACTTTTTGTTTGATTTCTGCTACCTCTGCAATGCTTACTTCACGAGATAAAATTACCCTTGTTGCCCCTACTTTTTGCCAGAATTTTACACTAGCATAATTCATTGTGTTGGTTTGAACAGAAATATGAATAGGAATTTCGGGATGTCTCTCTCGTGTAATATCAATCAAACCATGGTCTGCCATAATAAATGCGTCTGGTTTGAGGCTTGCCATTTCATCTAAATATTTAGGGAAGGAACCTAATTTAGAGTTTCTTGGAATAGCATTTACAGTGAAATAAATTTTTTTTTCCATTTTACGAGCTAATTCTACTCCCTCTTTGAGTTTTTCTAATGTAAATTCATTTTCCCTAGCACGTAACGAGTAACGAGGAACTCCGCAATAAGCTGCATCTGCCCCATAAAGATATGCCAAACGTAATTTTTCTAAATTGCCTGCTGGAAGGAGTAACTCTGGAATTTTCATAATTCTAAAAAAGGATTTTAAGTTAAGAAGTCAAACAGAAAAGACTTTAAAAATTCTTTCTTTGATTTGCAAATTTAGCAATGACAAAAAATCTAGATTCCAAAACTTTTGTAGTAAATTTTCAATTTGAGATAAAACAATGAAACTTTGGTTCTATTTACTTTTAGTAATTTGTTCTTTTGTCATTTATGCGAATCAAGAAGATGAGGATTATGAATCCAAGATTAGGAAATTTCTTGGACAGGGAGAAAAATTTTATAATATATATATTCGTCCTTACAATCGAAAAATTACCATCTTGTCTAGACGAGTG